>DAOTTP010000315.1:0-18437 GCA_034437835.1 Anaerolineae bacterium
AATAAGTTTGAGATATACCGCTAATGTGAAATGATTGGATATATCGTGAATCCGCCGCCGAGGGTTAAAACCCCCGTCTAATGCACTGCAAAACCCACTAAAGTGGGTTGCTTGGTTCAAGAGTCGGGAAAAAAGAGTCCCTTTAGTGGACTTTACTTTCCCTCAGTCCGGCACTTTAGTGCTGGGCGGCGGATGAATCTGGACATTATTTATAGGTGAGTTGCATTTCACATAAGGCGTTCATTGGGAATTTTCGTAGGGGCAAGGCTTGCCCGCCCGTAACTACTCAGTAGTGCAAATGTAGCATAAAAAAAGAAGACTTTGGATAGAATATAGGCATGAATGAAAAACGAGAGACCCCACCCTTAGAAGAGTTGGACAGAGCGGGCTTGATCGATCTGATTAATGAGTTGCGAGAATGGATCAAAAAGCAAAGTGAAGAAATTCAATCGTTGAGAGATCAGCGCAACAAAAATAGCCGTAATAGCAGCAAGCCGCCCAGCGATCCTTTCATTCCTCACCATCGACCCATGACTGAGTAGTTACGTGGTTTCGTTAAAATACCATAAAGGCATTTAGGCGCGCACTCTGATACACTACTGAAACTCGTTTCGCATTTCATGAGGGATGGTATGCTGCGCCGAACCCCCATTCAGACCGCCCTACTCGTGTGGTCAATGCTTGTTGTGGTGATGTCACCCGCCCACGCCCAACAGCAAATGCCGACCTTCACCGCCGTGTATGCGCCCGGTGCGCCTATCGTCATCGGCTTTTCGGGCTTGTTGGATCCTGACATTGACCCACAAACCGACAAAGATATCGTTAAGGCGTTGCAAATTGCCCTCGCGCAAACCCCTAGCGTCACGATAGGCGGGGTCGAATTTCCACTCGAACTTTTGCCACAAGAAGATGCCTGTAGCGAGGCGGGTGGACGTGAGAGCGCTGGCCTGTTCATCCGTAATCCCGCCGTGGTCGGGGTGGTCGGCCCGACCTGTTCCAGCGCGTGCCGGACGCTTTCCATCATTTTTGACCAAGCCAATTACACCAGCATCAGCCCTAGCTGCACGGCCTCGTCGTTGAGTGCCGATTTTCAGAGTTTCAACCGCGTCATCATCAACGACGACGCGCAAGGCGTCGAAGGCGCGATTTTCGTTATGGACTACCTCGGCCTGATCAATATTTCGGTCATCCATGACAGCACCGATTATGGTATCGCGCTGGCCGATATTTTTGGCGCGTCCGTGCAGGAATTGGGCGGCGATTTGGTCTACACCGATGGGCTTGAGCGCGGCCAGACCGATTTCACCAAAATCGTAGCGGAATTGGAAGGCGCGCAGTCAGAACTGGTCTTTTTCGCGGGGTTGGCGAGAGAGGCGGCTAATCTGCTCAAAGCGACCCGTGAGGCTGGCCTGAGCGATATACAGTTTATGGTTAGCGACGGGGTGATTGGGCGCGAGTTCATCGAATTGTCAGAAGGGACGGCGGAGGGGGTCTATGGCTCACAGCCCGCCGTACCCGATACAGACGCCCTCGATTTGTTCAACGCCATGTTCGTCCGCCAATATGGACTCCCCCCCAATACCATCTATCACCCGTATGCGGTGGACGCGCTCAATATGTTCATCGAGGCCATCGAATCGGTGGGCGTAATCGACGCTGACGGCAATTTGGTGATTGACCGGCTGGCGCTGCGGGCGTATATCAGCACTTACGGCCAAGACCGTCAGGTAGATGGCCTAAGCGGGCATGTGTTATGTAACGGCGATGGCGAGTGCGGGCTGACTGCTATCGCCTTTTATCAGGTCATAGACGATAAATTCACACCGTTGGATTACAGCCTGACCATCGACTTGGGTTATTAGCATCGACCTATGAATTATCTCATCGACGGCCACAACCTGATCGGCCAACTGCCCGACATCGACCTCTCCGACCCCAACGATGAGGCGCTTTTGGTGCAGAAACTAAACGGTTGGACATCGCGCTCGCGCAATCAGGCCGTAGTCGTGTTCGATAATGGCCTGCCCGGGGGACAATCGCGCTTGTCTACCGGGCGGGTCAAGGTGATTTTCGCCCCGCCCGATACCACTGCCGACTCGGTCATCCGTAAGCGCGTTCACGGCTTAAATCCGGCCTCAGATTGGGTGGTCGTGACGGACGATCACCAAGTCCAGAACGCCGCCCGCGTTCGCCGGATGACCGTGATGCGCTCTACTGACTTTGCGCGGGTGATGCTCAGTCCGCCGGAGCTGATTCGCAAGCCGACGCCGGATATTGACCCCGATGTGCGGGTCAGTGAGCGCGAAATCGTGGCGTGGCTGAAAGAATTTGACCTCGAAAAACGCCGCCGCAAAAAACCTTATCCCCCCGGCACGCCGAATAGTTGAATCTTTTCGGCGCTGGCGACATAGGGGCGCGTCGCATCGGGGCTGGAGTGATCTAGAAAATAGTACAAAGAAGGTTGTGTTTTTTGAGACAACAAGAATTATACGCCTAATGTAAAATGCAATTCGCCCTATAGATAACGTCTAGCCTCATCCGCCGCCCAGCACAAAAGTGCTGGTCTAACTCAGGACTCGCGCTTCTGATTATCGGCTATAATCGGGTGATTATCCCCCTATCATCACCGACGGCCTATTTTCATGTCCGATGTCGCTTCCCCCCGTTCTTCCCTCTCGTTACGCTGGCGTCTCGTCCTGCCATTTGCGCTGTGGGCGGCGCTATTGCTGCTGCTGACGGTGTGGATTCTCAGCGATGTGACGCCTACCCGCGTGCTGGTGCTGGCTGCCGCCGCGACTTTGGGGACGATGGTATTGGCCTTCGCAGTAGGGATAGGGTTGGCCGGACGGGTCAGACGTTTTGCCGATTCTGCCGAGTCGCTGGCCGCCGGACATCACATCGCCCGCGCCCCGCAATCCCCCGCCGATGAACTCGGCATTGCTGGCACGGCGCTGAACAGCTACGCCGATTACACTCAGACCAAACTGGACGACCTCCGCGCCCAGATTCGCGCCCGCCGCCAAGAGGTCACGCAGTTGACCTCTGCCGTGATGTCTGTGCCGGAAGGCGTGGTCGTGCAAGACCTCGGCGGGCAAGTTTTGGTGATGAACCCGCCCGCCCGTCAAATCTTGGGCGCAAGCCAATCCGCCACCGATTTGACCGCGTTGACGGCGCTTGTCACCGATAAACTGGGCGAGGCGCTCGCGCCGGGGATTTATGCACTGGGCGACCCGCTGCGCGTTGATATGGGCGAGCGCGTCATCCAATCCCAAGTGGCGGCCATCATGACCGGCGAAGATGTCCGAATTGGGACGCTGATTATGCTGCGCGACATCACTCCGTCTGCACGCCATGACCGCGCCCGCGCCACCCTGATTGACCAACTGGACGGGGTGATTGAGGTCTTGCCGCCCGATTATGCCGAGCCGCTACGGGTATGGGCGAAGAAGATGCGCAACCTCGACAGCCCGGACAGCCAGACTCTATTACGCGAGGACTCTGCCTTTGCAGTGGAGGCGCTGATTTGGGGCGTAGCGAACGAATGGCGGCAAATCGCCAAAAATCACCATCTCGAAATGCAAGTGGATGTCAAAATACGCGGCTTGAGCGCCCACGGCGACCCCAAACGATTGTCATGGGCGCTGGGGGCGGTGTTGGACAACGCCATCAAGTACACCCCAGCTGGGGGGCAAATTATGGTGCAAGTCAGAGAGCCAGAAAATAACGCCATCACCATCCGCGTGCGCGATGACGGGGTGGGCATCAAGCGCGAGGAATTGGCGAAAATCTTCACCCGATTCTACCGTGGGACGCCAGAGATGCCCGACGGACGGGCATTGCGCGTGCCGGGGATGGGGCAGGGCTTGGCGCTTGCCAAGCAGATTATCGAATCGCACGACGGCGTGATAGAAGTCAAATCACGCCCCGGCAGCGGCACGGCGGTCTATATCCGGTTGCCGCTGCATTCTGAACGGTAGGCGCAAAAAGGGCGCAGCACGCTGCGCCCCCTACCAGTTGGGTTATTCTTCCGAGACAGCCCACTTAATGGCTGTGCCGTCAAAGCTGGCGGTATACAGGGATGTGCCGTCAGCGCTGAACTCGACGCCGTAAACGCCTGAGGTATGGCCTTCCAACCGAGTCAATGCCGTGCCGGTTTGGGCATCCCACAGCCGCACCGCGCCGCTTTCGCGCCCTGTGACCGAGCCGGTTGCCAACAGCGCCCCATCGGGGCTGAACGCCACGGCATAGAAGATGTCGCCGTCAACCGTCAGGGTGTTTTCTTGGCGTCCGGTGACGACGCTCCATAGGCGTACCGTCCCGTCTTGGCTGGCGCTGGCGAGTCGTGCGCCATCTGAACTAACGGCGAGGCCGTAGACTTCGGTGGTATGACCGACGAAACTCAACATGGACGCGCCGCTTTCAGCGTTCCAAAGCCGTATCGCGCCGCCTTCGCCCGCGCCGACCAGCGATGCGCCGCCGGGGCTATAGGCCAACGCGAACACGCGCCCAAATCCACCCTCTATGGCCTGTTTTTCACCGCCCGCTTCCGCATCCCACAGCCGGACGAACCCATCTTGGCCGCCGGTTGCGACGGTTTTTCCGTCTGGGCTGAACGCCAGCGACAGGATATTTGACCCGTGTTCGCCGAGTGTGGCGATATTATCCCCGCTGATGGAATCCCAGACGCGCACCCGCCCATTGGTCTCGCCCGTGGCGAATACCAATCCGTCCGCCCGCAACGCCATAGCGGTTGTGCCTGCCGGTAAGCGGACTTGCTCCTCCGTACCGGCGACCACATCGAAGATACGGACGCCGCCGCGCTCCTCCGCCACCAAGACCCGGCTACTATCGGGAGTCACGCCGATGTCTAGCATCGGGCGGCCATAATCGCGCAAGATGACAAAATTCGTGCCGTTGTTCGCCCGAAAAACGCGCACAGCGTCGCCGTTGCCCACTGTGACCATCCATTGACCATCGGGGCTAAAGACCAATTCGCTCGGTATGGTCTCTAAGGTGCGGATTAAAATTCCGGGTGCGCCGGTCTCGGTATCCCACATGCGGAGCGTGCCGTCCTCGCTGGCGGTAGCGATGGATTGCCCATCTGGGCTGAACGCGATGACGCCGACCCAGTTGATATGGCCGGTCAAGGTTTTTTCCTCGCGGGCGGTCAGCACATTCCAAATGCGGACGGTGTTATCGAAGCTGACCGTCCCCAATAATGTGCCATCTGGGCTGAAGGCCACATCCATCACCGATGAACTATGGCCGATGAAGACATCAATCTGCACGCCAGTGGCGATGTCCCATAGTTGGGCGGTGGTATCGGTTGTGCCAGTGGCGATGCTCTCGCCGTCCGGGTTGAAGGCCACCGATGTGACCGGCCCCGGCGCGGTGATGGTCTGCCGCAGCACGCCGCCGCTATCCCAGAGGCGTGCTGTGCCGTCAAAACTGGTCGTGGCGATAAAACGTCCGTTGGGGGAATAAGCCACTTCTGTGATATAAGCGCTATGCCCCAACAGTGAGGAGCGTTCGCTACCCGCTTCGACATCAATCATGTGGACGACGCCTCGGCTGTCGCCTAGCGCGATGGTGCGGCCATTGGGCGCGAGCGCGAGCGCCGTCGGCGTATAGTTCGATTGGATGAAGCGCGGCTCTGCCAGCAGGTCGGCGGTATCATATAACCAGACGCCCACCGACGAGGCTACCGCCATCATTGAGCCGTCCGGCAAGAACGCGACATCACGGGCGCTACCCCGCCCAAAGCGTTTGACCTCACGCACAGTGGTCGAATTTGCCGGGGTCAGTACCACACCCTCTTGTGCAGCCGTGGGCAGCATCACCCACAGGATGAGCAGGAATAAGCCTAAACGCCGCATACGACCCCCTTAAACAAAAACCTGAAACAAAAACATCATACCCTGTCTATAGTTTAGCGTGGTGTTGCGGGCGTTCACAGTATAGGAACGCTGATTGCTTATTTAACGCTTAATCAATTTCCGGCATAATACCCATACTGTGTGAATGAGGAGCGCACACCCTATTTTTTCTGCCCCTCAAAAGCTAACGCTAAGGAAGTGACCTATGGATCCAAAAATGACCAAACCCGTCTTGGCAGAATTTTTAGGTACGTTTACATTGGTATTCGTCGGAGCGTGTGCCGTCGTGGTGGCGGGGCAATTCGGAGTCCTCGTCCCGGCGTTCGCGCACGGATTCGCTGTTCTGGCTGGCGCATATATGTTCGGCGCCATCAGCGGCGCACATTTTAACCCCGCTGTGACGTTCGCCCTGCTCATCACGCAGAATATCACGCTGATGAAGGCGCTTTATTATTGGATTGCCCAATTCGCGGGCGCGATTCTGGCGGGATTGTTGGTCGGTTATCTGACCGGCGGATTCGGCGAGACGTTGGGCAGTATCAACCCCAACAGCGACTTCGTGAAGGTGACAGTTTTTGAGACCATCTTGACCTTCTTTTTGGTCAGCGCCATCTTCCAAACTGCCGTGCATAAGCGGGCTGGCGATTTCGCGCCCATCGCCATCGGCTTGACCTTGACGATGGCGATTCTGGCGGGCGGCCCATTCACTGGCGCATCGCTGAATCCGGCACGCACGCTCGGCCCAGCGTTGGCGGCTGGCAACCTGAGTTATCTAGCGGCCTACTTCATCGGCCCAGCGGCGGGCGCGGCCTTCGCCGCCCTACTGCACACGCGCTTATTGAAGTGATGAGTTAAAAGTGATGAGTGATGAGTGGGTGCAAAATAGGCGCAAGACTCGGAGTATAGCCTATGCGTTTGTCCTGTACTTTACCCTTGTACCTGCTTTTTCTCAGGACTCATCACTCCCTTTAGACCGGCGGCCACGGGTAATGCATCCCTCTGTCGCCGGCCTTCGGATAGCGCCCGGATTTTAGGATGCGCTCAATGCGGTGCTGAAACGCCGTGATTTCGCCTGATACAAGGTGGCGGTTCAGTTGAATCGTCACCGGGTCGGCGCTGTCGCAAATCCGGTCAGAGAAGTCGCGGAGGTCGCTGATGAGATGCGACGGCACGTCCTCGGTCTGGAAATCCCACACCACCGTCCGCAGCTTGTGGGCGACGTTAAAGGTCAGGCCGTTATCAATCGCCCAGATGCGTTGGCCGTCTCCCAATAGGATATGGCCGCCTTTGCGGTCTGCGTTGTTGGTGATGCAGTCAAACGCGCATAAGACCTTCAACTGTTGCAGCACCTTTTCCCCAAACGTGAAATAGTTCTCGGCGGGGTCGTGGTCGATGAACCACTGGAAACTGCCCATCCCATTAGGGCCGTCGCGCATCACCGTCGGCGGGACGAGATTCCACCCCAGCGCCTCGCTGATGAGATACGATGCCACCTCGCGGTCTGCCAACGTGCCATCCGGGAAGTCCCATAGCGGGCGCTCGCCTCGGCGCGGCTTATAGACCGCTTGATGCTCGCCCGCCTCGGTCTTGAGCGTGACGAGGAACGTGTAATTGGAACTGTTTCTAATCAGGCCGTGGACTTCAGTTATTTCGCCGTGAGTCAACAGGTCTAGCGCGGTTTGCGCGTCAAACGGCTGAGGGGTATTGTTTGAGTTGTCGTTTGGGTCGTCCATGTTTAAGCCCTACTCATCTCTCATCACTCAGGACTCATCACTTCACTTCTTATGTCCAATAGTAAACCAACCGCCCGTTTAGGCGTGGGTCAACGCGCCCTTGTTTCACGGTGTCGCTGCCGTGTGCGCTGAGGGCTTTCATCTGCTCACGGGTACACCACAGGCGCACCACGCTGGGGCGGGCGCTGTCGTCATCTGCCGCGTCGTCATCGTCATCGTCGTCATCATCATCGTCAAACGCGAACGGGTCGGGTTCTACGTCGTCTCCGAGTTCGCTTTCGCGCTCCGGCTGCCCCAGCATCAGTTCTTGGGCGATGAGGACGATGCGATCTTCTTCCTCATCATAGCCCAAGCCCATGCGTGAGACTCGGAATAGCGGTTCGATGGGTTCGCGCAAGTCCATATCCATGCGCGACATATCGACGCTTGCGCCGATGCCTTTACGCTCGTCGAGGTCATCCATCAGTTCGCGCAGGGCTTCGCCCAACGCCCACGCCTGCTCTTTTTCAATCACCATCGACAACAGACGGCGGCCTTGTCCGGCTTGGATGTAGAAGGTGCGCTGCCCTTTGGGGCCGATTGTCCCGATGGTGACAAAATCCACCGGATTGAGGTCAATTTCAATGTTTGGCATGGGGAGTGTTAAGCCTTATGCTCGCGTTTTGGCTGCCGTAAGTGGGCGATGTCGTTCACGCCGACCACGTATGGCGCACCGTGTCCCAATTGTACCGTACTGATGGAAGCTGTCGAAATTTCGATGCGCTGGAAACTATCAATGTGCATCCCCAAGAAGTGCGCCAACATCAGTTTAATCACGTCGCTGTGGCTGAAGAAGGCGATGAGTTGGGCGGGGTGCTGATAAACCAACTGCTCAACGGCATGTACCGCCCGATATTGGGCGTGGGTGAAGGACTCGCCGTTGGGGAACGTGGCGCGGGACGGGGTGTGCTGCACGACCTCCCACAATTTACGCTTGCGGAGTTCGGACAGGCTCATGCCCTGCCACTCGCCAAAATCCATCTCTTTGACGCCTTCGGCGATGTTGAGCGGCAGATGTGGGTGATGGACTTGTACGGCCTGCGCGGTCTCGACGGCGCGTTCCAAGGGGCTGGTATAGAGCGCTTTCAGCGGGGCTTCGGCCAGTCGTTGGCCGAGCGCTTCCGCTTGGGCGATTCCGTCTTCGTTGAGGTGGACGCCGGGCGTCCAGCCAGCCAGCTTGCCGGTCTTGACGTAATCATTGACCGCGTGGCGGATGAGCAAAACAGTTGTCATCTAGGTTCTCCATATCCCGCCTATGATAGTACAAATCAGTCGCGAGTTGGGAGATGCGGTTTGATGAGAGGCTTGGTATCCGTTATCACCGTAAGAAAAGGCCACTACTCAGAAGGTGAAATAGGCGCGCTGGTTATGTCCTTAGACGTTAAACTCACGCGGTAAGATGTGAATTTAGACAAAAAGTCGGGCGAAACCTCATTAAGTACGCCCAAGTCTTATAAATTCGATAACCATGTTTGAATTTGAATCTCTAAATTTTCGAAAGCGGTTAATCCTCTCAGTACCGAATAGTCTTCAATCAACTGAGCCATACGATATACGGCCGACTGAGGTCTAAAGTCTTTCTCTCTGCGGCCTTTTAATCCACTAGCAGACCTAAGCAATTCATAAAGGACTTCTTTGGGGTCGTTGATTTCTTCTAGTCGATTGAACGATGGCAATTTGATGGGTATTTTGCCATTTGGATTACTAGCCGCCTCACGGATAGCCATCTCATTAATCAATAACCATGCTTCTTGCATCCGAATAGGGATAACACAAATGTAGGGAATTATTATGTTAGAAAGTTTAATGGCTCCTTCAATTTCAGTCTTACGCTTCATCAAAGTATTGCCTTCAGCATCGCGATGAATAAATAAAACATCGCATGGGTACATCTGTAAAGCGCGGATAATCTTATGGGACAATTACTTTGGGGGTTTAGGCAATTGCCTAAAATCTGCCCATTGAGCCCCTATTGCATGGTTAGGCAAATATTGCCGTAGAAGCCAATTTAATATTGGAATGAGTGCGCGATCCGAACTTCCATCGGCGATAAACGTGTATTGGAGACGTTTTTTCATGATTGCCAAGTTACTCTATCTCCGACGAAAAATCGGGTAGGATCAGTTGACGCACATCTTCTCGATCAACAACTCGCCCCTCATCAAAATATTGCCTATCTATCGGTGATAAATAGGCTAACAAATCCCCTAGTGGGATAGACTCTTCTTCATGCTTTGTCCGCCAAGTATCGCTCAAGCCTAAAAATTGGACATGAGTATAACGATTCCCCTCATCATCCAATCTCTCAACCTGTTTAGCAGCGAGTAGCTCATCTGGCTTAATTCCTCTGACAATTACGGGAGAATGGGTGTTAATGATGACTTGTCTAAGCGGATTATCTGTCCCCATAGGAGCCATCGTATCAACTGCGATACCTTCCAATAAATGTAACATCGCGGGAATTCTGAGAGGATGAATACCGTTTTCAGGTTCTTCAAGGCAAATCACGCCCGTATCTGTGGAATCCAATCGTAAAGCAGCTAATGCCAAAAAACGTAGTGTTCCATCTGAGAGTGCTTTGGCAGAGTGAGTTGTACCATCCACTGCGCGTACCTGTAAGGTGTAAATCTCTCTTTTATCGTCACGATCAATCAGAACTTCCTGTACATCTTCAATTAATTCACTAAGGGTAGCAACTAATTGATAATATACGTTCGGGTTGGAACGAGAAAGATGATATAGCATAGCGGGAAGATGAGAGCCATCAACTGCAAGACGAGGAGATGCTGTAAATTCATCTGGACGGCGCAAAACCGAAGGCTCCAATTGAAGCAAGCGCCATGATTGCATTTCACGACGCGCTAATAGGACTGTGGGGCTTTCGGCAGCATTGCTGGCAGATAAAATTGTCCGTGGTAGATTTGCTGCATGGCGTTCTAAGGGACGTCCTCTACTTCCGCCATCTTGATGCAACTTAATAGAACGTTTTATTTCATCGGTTGAGATTAAAGGGGTTGTCCGTCTCCCTTGTAATGCTGAATCTCGCCATTCTTTGCTTGTTTCAAATCGCAAGTGATCTCTCCATTCAGTCAAATTGATATGAGATAGCTCCTCACTTAACAATTCAATCGGATATGCACCTTCATCTCCACGATATTTCAACCGTAAGCTGTAGCGCAAAAACGTAGTTGTAGCTCTAGCAGGTTGGCCGAAGTCATCGAGACCGCTAGGTGAAATAATCATTTCAGCCTCGAATGACATTTCATCTGCTTGTTGTAGTCCTGATCTGTGGAATAGATCGCGCAAATCGCCACCGCGTCCAGCCTCGTCTCTGACGGAGAGCGCCGCTTCAACGATAGAGCGATCTGCTAACGCACTCATAAAAGCAATAGCGTCAAACAGATTTGATTTCCCGACGCCATTTGCTCCGGCAATGCATGTAAATGCACCAAAACGCACATCAACATTAACCAGATTTTTGAACCCATCAACCTTAAGGCGTGTTAGCATTGCGTTGTTCCGATTTCTATTTTCATACCCTTATTATCCACTAAAAACTGTTTCTTTACTCATCTACAAGGTGGCAAAGAAGTGTTGACGCAGGGTAAAGGTCAGCCACCTGTTCATGGAGGGATGATTTAAAATCCAAACGATCTTTGATCGGGGTTTTAGCATAAAACACACCCAAATAATCGTTTGAATTTGTTTCGATTTCCCCATCAGTATAGATATGGCGAATTCTGGAGTCATCTAGGTTCTCCATATCCCGCCTATGATAGTATAAATCAGTCGCGAGTTGGGAGATGCGGTTTGATGAGAGGGTTGGTATCCGTTATCACCGTAAGAAAAGGCCACCGTCTATAAAGTGGGTCTCCGTTGTGGAGATTTGAGCCTCTTTCTGCTAGGATGGGATTTTATTGAGCGGCGATTAGCCCTCTTTGACCCGCTTCCTTCTGTCTCTTTACCGAACGTCCTGCGCGGAAGTTCGCTCACAGTTATATGTTGCATGGGATGTGGGCTATATTGATGAAGGAATATTTAATGCGTTGTGTGCTTTAGCGACTGAAACAGGTGAAATCATGAGTAATCTACAAGCATCGCAAGTCGTCATCCTTGGGGCTGCCCGTACCCCGCAAGGCAAGTTCCTCGGCGGATTGTCTGGCCTGAGCGCCGCCGACCTCGGTAAAGTCGCGTTCAGGGCGGCGATTGAGCGCAGCGGAATCAACACGGCGGACGTGGCGGAGGTCATCGTCGGCAATGTCGTCAGCGCGGGGATTGGTCAAGCGCTACCGCGTCAAATCAGCCTCGGCGCGGGCGTGCCGAATAGCGTCGGCGGCATCACGGTCAATAAAATCTGCGGCAGCAGCTTGAAATCGGTCATGCTGGCGGCCAATGGGATTAAAGCTGGGGACGGCGAGGTCTATCTGGCGGGCGGCACAGAGAGCATGAGCCGCGCCCCGTACCTCAACGACAGCATCCGTCAGGGCAATAAATTCGGTGAAGTCAAATTGCGCGACGCCGTGCAAGTCGATGGGTTGTGGTGCAGTTTGTGTGATTGGGGCATGGGCAACGCAGCGGAATTTATCGGGCGTGAGTTGGAAGTCACGCGCCGCGAGATGGACGAATTTGCCTATCGCAGCCACCTATTGGCCGGACAAGCCACCGACGCGGGCAAATTCAAAACCGAAATCGCGCCTGTGACCATCAAAGGTCGCAAGGGTGACACCATCATCGACTCTGACGAACCGATTCGCCGTGAGACCACGATTGAGGCGCTGTCCGCGCTCAAGCCCGCCTTTGAATCGGACGGCGCCGTGACGGCGGGCAATGCTCCGGGCATGAACGACGGGGCGGCGGCGGTGGTCGTCAGCAGCATGGGGTATGCCGAGGCGCACGGTCACACGCCGATTGCGCGGGTGGTGAGTTATGGTCAAGCCGCTGTTGACCCCAAGTGGATTTTCTACGCGCCCGTGAAGGCCATCCCCGTCGCATTGGCGCGGGCGGGTTGGACGGCGGACGATGTGGATTTATTCGAGGTGAATGAAGCATTCGCGGCGCAAGTCTTGGCCGATATGCGCGGCCTCGCTCGTGACGGGCATCGCGTCCCGATGGAGAAGGTCAATATTCACGGCGGCGCAATCGCGCTCGGACACCCGTTGGGCGCGAGTGGTGCGCGGGTGCTGGTCACCTTGATTCACGCGCTGAAGGCCAATAACCTCAAGCGCGGCTTGGCGGCCTTATGCCTCGGCGGTGGTGAGGGCGTCGCGCTGTGCGTTGAGGTGTTATAGGGCGTCGCCCAGCGCGTTGAGGTGATGGTGTGCTGACGAGTCATCACGAGTTACGACCCGTTTTCTTGACCCAAAAACTGGGGTGCGCTAATTGTGACGGGGTGATGTTTCAGGTAGCCAGACCCATGTCACCCCACCTGCAATGAGCGTCAATACCGCTATCGTCAGGATAGCGACGGGGAGGCTAAATACATCCGCTAACACACCGCCGACCAACGCGCCGAAGGCATAACCGGAGTCGCGCCAGAGCCGATAGACCCCCAGTGCGGTTGCCCGCCAAGAGGGGTGCGACAAGTCACTGATAGCCGCCAACAGCGTCGGGTAGACCATCCCCGTCCCCAATCCCATGATGGCCGCAGCGATAAACCACACGCCCTCATCGGCGCTCAAGGCCATTAACGCAATCCCAACCGATTGCACCCATAATCCGCCGGTAATCCACGGCTTACGCCCGGTACGGTCACTCAGCGCCCCAGTGAATAGTTGGCTGATGCCCCACACACCCAGATACGTCCCGCCCAGCGCGGCTACACGTTCGATAGGGATGCCCGCGCCAATCACATACAGCGGCATCAATCCCCATATCACCACATCGTTGAGGTTATTGACCAAACCAGCCTGAGAAAGGCTGAAAAATCGCCGGTCTTCCCAGCTTACCCGCCAGAAAATCGCCTTAAAGGATAGCGACTCTGCGGGCTTTTGATGCTGTCTCGCTTCTAATTGGGCATGTCCTCGCGTCTCTTTAACGAATAAGACCGATAGCATCAACCCGGCCAGCACGAACACAATTCCCAAATAGAACGGTTGCGGGCGTAGGGCGGTCTGAGCAGCAATCCAGCCCGCGCCCGCCGTCGAGAGCGCCATCGCCAGATAACCGGCAAATTCGTTTAAGCCGGTGGCGCGTCCGCGTCCGACGGGGCCAACGAGGTCAACTTTCATCATCACGGCAGTAGACCAGCACAGCCCTTGCTGCACGCCCAACAGCAGATTAGCGAACACGATCCAACCCCAATCTGGCGCGAAAATCACCAGAAATGGGACGGGTAGCCCAATCACCCAACCAGCCACCATCAGCGGTTTACGCCCCCACCGGTCTGCATTGCGCCCCGCAAACAGATTCGCCAGCGCCTTGACCACCCCAAAGCTGATAATGAACGAGAGCGTCACGCTGACCGAGGTCAATCCAAAATCTTGACCAGCAATCAGCGGAATCAGTGTCCGCTCTAGCCCCAACATCGCACCGACAAAGGCATTGATGAGCATCAATAGCGCGAATTGACCTATATTGGCGCGTAATCCCAATTGAATCCGGGCGGTGGCGCTCATGCGGGAATGTTTTGCGTATTGGCGTGGCGGATGGTCGCAAATTCTGACGGCGGCGGCGTCTGATTCTGCTGTACAAAAGTGATGAACGCGGCACGGTCATGGTGTTGCAGCGCGGGGTTATAGCGCCGTTCAAACCCGATGGTCGAACTCGGTTTACCACTCATAGCGCGACCACAGACCGACCCAGCAAAATGGCTGGGATAAACTTCTACCAAATCATCCAATGTCAGGAGTTTGGTGAATAGACTGTCGTATAACTGTCCGGCTAAACTCGCCGTATTCGCGTCACCGTGTAGGTCTGGCCGCCCGACATCTCCGACAAATAATGTGTCGCCAGTAAACACCATCCACGGCATATCCGCCCGCACACGGTCTGCGACCACAAGGCTGACGCTATCTAATGAATGGCCGGGGGTGTGCAGCACGCGCACCGTATCATTGCCCAACTCAATCAGATCGCCGTCGCGCATCGGTGTGAATGGGAAATCGACCTCCGCTGACTCGTGCAGATAAATTGCCGCGCCGGTTTGGGCGGCCAGACTCACCGCGCCGGACAGGTGATCAGCTTGGACGTGTGTCTCAAAGATAGCGACAATCGGGGAACCGGCCTGCTGCGCGATAGCAAGGTAATCCTCAATGTGTTCAATATGCGGGTCAACTACCGCGAGTTTAGCCTTGCCGGTACACCCGAACAAATACGATGCGCAACCGGTGGCAGGGTGAAGGATTTGGCGGAAAATCATCAGGTTAAAGCCTCTCTGTAGGGTAGTCAGCCAGTTGCCAATCGGGGTAGCCATCGTGCATCCGACGGGCGGTATAGCCGTGCGCGGTGAGCAGTTGCACTGCCTCATCCGCAAAGACGCAGTATGGCCCACGGCAATAGGCGATGATTTCTTGTGTTTTGGGCAGTTCATTCAAACGGTGCGCCAATTCCTCAATCGGGATAGACCGTGCGCCCATAATATGACCGTGGGCATATTCCACGGGTGGGCGCACATCAAGGATGACCAACCCCGGCTCGTCCATGCGTGAGCGCAGTTCATTGAGGGTCAGGGCATCTAAACTGGCGCGTTCGGTCAAGTAGGTGTCTACGATGCGCGTGACCTCGGACAATTGGCGCTCCGCCAGCGTGCGGATGAGCTGGGTTAGGCGGAATACATCCGGGTCTGCTAGACGGTAATAGACGCGCTGACCGTCCTTGCGGGCGGTGATAAGGTGCGCCTCGCGCAGGGCTTGTAAATGTTGAGAGGTATTCGCCACCGATAGGGCTGCCTCACGGGATAAATCCTCAACACTGCGCTCGCCCTGTGCCAAAATATTCACCAGTTCCAACCGGTGTGGATTGGCTATGGCTTTGGCGATTCGGGCAAATTGCTCGTTAATTTCAGTTTTGAAGGGGCTATTTCCCATATCTTTTTCTCAAATATTCAATTGATCTATTGAATATATATTACGTACCCATCCTTTGTCAATCGCATAGAGCGGCTGACTGTTTTTCGCAAGATTGCATCTTAGGCGAGATGCGTTACAATCAACATCAAACCAGCGTGCGATGAGGGATGTTATGGAAAGCTCAACGAATATTGAAACCTTCATCAGTTATGCCCGCAAAGACGGTCTCGTCCACGCCGAACGTCTTGAGCGTGAATTGCCTAATACATGGCGTGATAAGCGCAACCTCGACCCGTTCAAAGACTTCACGGCTGAAATCGAACGCGCCATAGATGCCTGTAAACAGGTTATCGTGGTCATTACACCCGATACCATGCGTGAAGATAGCTTTGTGCGCCGTGAGTTAGCGCGTGCTGTCCGCAAGAAAAAACCCATTATTGTCGTTCGTTTTGATGACATAGACCCACCTATTATTGTTGAGACAAATACGTGGTCTGAGTGGTTCAAAAATGGATGGGATAAAACGCTAGACGAGATTCGACGGTGGATAACCACGTTTGTCCCATCTTTTAAATCCCCACAGTTGGTTGCAGCACTCCATAACGACCCTTACCGCGATTATCTCGGTACGTTATACGATAGCATCATTGACTATCTCGATCAGGTCATCATCAAAGAGGTGACACTCAAGGCAAACCACACGAAAGATGCGGTTGCCAATGAGGTTAGACACTCCCCGCTTGGTAATCTCTATCGACGTAACAGCATAAACGAGCCAGAAGTCCGTATTGAGACGCTCAGAGAAGGGCTTGAGCATTTCAAAGGACGGCTGTTGCTGTTGGGCGAACCGGGCGCTGGTAAGACTGTCTCATTGCTGGCAGCCGCACGGGATGCTGTTGTGCGACGGCTGAACGACCCTAAAGCGCCTTTACCAGTTTGGTTGCGCTGTACGGAATGGCCGTCAGAACATAAAACATCCCTAGCCGATTGGATTAAACAACAACATCACCTTACCCTGACAACATTTGACGACACCTTCATATTTTTTGATGGCTTCGATGAGTTGGGGACAAACCGAATCCGCAAAATAAAAGATATTGATGGCAAAGAACGCGAGGAGGGTTATGACCCGCGCCCCTTGTTTTTAGACATCATCCCATCCACTGGAAAAATTTTGCTGTCGTGCCGGATTAAAGAGTATGAAGATTTTGGCACGAAAGTGAACCTCAAAGGCGCAGTTAGACTGCGTCCGTTGGAAGATTCACAAATTGAAACTTATCTCTCGGATTTACCGGATTTATGGGTTTCGATATCCAGTGACCCCAATTTATTGGATATGATGCGAACACCGCTATTGTTGAGCTTATTCGCTTTTGGCTATCGTGATGCGCCAGAAGATGTTCGTGCCTTGCGAGATTTGAACACCGCGGAACTCAGTGAGGTGATTTTCAAGCGATACGTTGAAGAGCGTTACAATCATGAAGAGCGCCGCTTGCAGGAAATGGGACAAAAATCTCCTTTCACATTAGATGAAATTTATGAATTAATAGGCCGTGCGGCAATGCGAAATGCGAGTAGTGGTTTGAATGTAAAAGATAACATATTGTCTTATGATGATTTTAAACCCGTATATCCTGCTCCTAGATTCGATTATCATGATTCAATATATAAATTTATAAAATATGCGACACTAATACATCTAGTAGTGCCTATAAACCGTACTGTCCGCTTTATTCACTTGCGTTTAAGGGATCATTTTGTACGTAAATTCTGTTATCCACGGGTAATAGATACAAATTACTATGATTGGCGAGATAATAAACCTAGTCCAGTGTTAGCATTAGCAAGTTTGCCAAATGCCGAAGCATTTGACATTGTTTTAGAACAAATTACAAACCTAAATAATTACATATGTCGTGATGTTGTCCTTGCTTTAGGGCGTATTGGTGATTCAAGAGCGGTTGAGCCTTTGATTGCAGCATTAGAGCATACACATAACGATGTACTTGATAATGTAGTGAAGGCTTTAGGACAAATCAAAGATGTGAGAGCAATTGAACCATTGATTGCGTTATTTGAGAGAGCGGATGGATACTTACGCTACATTACTGCTATATCGTTAGGGGAAATTGGCTCACCTGTATTTGATGTTCTAATTATTCGAATCAATGATAAAAACAGTGATATTCGTATGGGAGTATTAGAAGCGTTAGGGCAAACTGGTGATACTAGAGCTATAGATCCATTGCTCACAATACTCCAAAATGTTGTTGAGGATGAAAGTGGAATACGTTGTATAGCAGCACAAGCATTAGGCCAAATTGGTAATCAAAGAGCAGTTGATCCTTTGATTAACGCACTCAATGATTATGATGTGGATGTACGTGGTTATGCCGCATTAGCCCTAGCACAAATTGGTGATAACAAGGCCGTCAAACCACTGACAATGCTATTAGATGATTTTTATGAAGAATTCAGTTTTTCGCGTGAAACACCTAGTTCTTATTCTCAAACAGCCCTTGAAGTGATTGGCACACCAGAAGCGCTGAAGGCATTAGAAGATTGGCGCAAAAGACAAGATAACCGATAAAAGCATTTTATATCTCCCAACCTCACCATACCCAAAGCACGCCCAATCCTGTACCGTAAAAACCCGAATCGTCGTCCTGAGATGTCAGGGAAAATGAGCGAGAGAAGTCCGATTCTCATCCCTCATCACGCCTGACTCATCACTGCATTTAAGGGGGTTCGGTGAAGGTCTACCGGATTGAAGTCCGTCCACG
>DAOTTP010000316.1:0-29305 GCA_034437835.1 Anaerolineae bacterium
ATCGCCACCATCGGGCGCTGACCTAACCCCTGTTGCAGCTTACGCCCCGCCACAAGGATATTAAACAATTGGTCTTGCCCACCGACCTGCACATCGGCCTCTTGCGCCACCGCGTCATAGGCTTGCATCAGCGCGTAAAAAAATTCGTGGAGGTAAATCGGTTGACCGCCGTCTAAACGCTTGGCAAAGTTCTCGCGCTGGAGGAACTGCTGCACGGTGAAGTTGGAGGCCAGTCGGATGATGTCTGCGAAATCCAACGTCTCTAGCCATTCATCGTTATAACGGACGGTGGTCAGGTCGGGGTCAAGGATTTTGAAGGCTTGCTGCGCGTAGGTGCGGGCATTTTCGCGCACTTCTTCCGGCGTGAGTTGGCTGCGCGTCTTATCAATGTCTGACGGGTCACCAATCAGGCTGGTAAATGTGCCAATCAAAAAGGTGACATCATGCCCCAACTCTTGAAACTGGCGCAGTTTCCGCATAGTGATGGTATGGCCGAGGTGGAGGTCAGGTTTGCGAGGGTCATAGCCGCAATAGACCCGCAGCGGCCTGCCCGCCGCTTGTGCTTCCACCAACCGGTCACGGAGTTCCCGCCGCATGACTTCGCGGGTTTCGGGGTCGCCATATTCCGCGCCAGACATCAAAAGCTCGACTTGCTCTTCGATGTTGACGGTTTCGAGGGTGGTCATGATAGTTTAAGTCCTTTCAGACGGTTAAAATGCTTGCGGCATCTACAAGTATAGGCCAGCGCCTTTACATTAAACGACACCGAATTATCGGGGTTCTCTTGTCGCACTCTCGCAACACCCCCTATAATGGGAAACACATCCACCCATTTTTATCATCACGCGGGAACACACCACCCATGAAAACCATGACCAGCGCCGAAGTACGGCAGGCGTTCCTTGAATTTTTTGAAGAACACGGACACAAACAAGTCGCCTCATCTTCGCTTGTGCCGGGCAATGACCCCACCCTACTGTTCGCCAACTCTGGCATGGTGCAGTTTAAGGATGTGTTCCTCGGCCTCGACAAGCGCGACTATAAGCGTGCGACCACTTCCCAGAAGTCGATGCGCGTCAGCGGCAAGCACAACGACCTCGAAAACGTCGGGCCGTCGCCACGCCATCACACGTTTTTTGAGATGTTGGGCAACTTCAGCTTTGGCGATTATTTCAAGCGTGAGGCCATCCAGTTCGCCTACCAATTTTTAACCCAAGCCTGCGGCCTACCGGTTGACCGATTGGTGTTCACCGTTTACGAAAACGACGACGAAGCCTACAACATCTGGGTTGATGATGTCGGCGTAGACCCTAAGCGCGTGGCGCGGATGGGACCGAAAACCAACTTCTGGCAAATGGCCGATACCGGCCCGTGTGGCCCGACCAGCGAAATCCACTGGGACAAAACCCCAGAGCAAGGTGAGGACAGCATCATCGGCCAGCTTCAAGAGGAAGATGATCGTTTCCTCGAAATCTGGAACTTGGTGTTCATGCAGTTCAACCGCCAACAGCCCGACCCGACCCACACCGGCCAATATGACCTGCCCCTCCCCGCCCCCGGCGTCGATACCGGCATGGGCTTAGAGCGCATCGTCAGCATCGTACAGGGCAAAAAGGCCAATTACGAAACCGACCTATTCATGCCGATTATTAAGGCGACGCAAGCGCTGACCGGCCAAACCGATGAAGAACGCGACGCCAATATCATCCCCTACCGCGTGATTGCTGACCATGTACGCGCAGCCGTATTCCTGATTGCTGATGGCGTGAATCCGGGCGCGAAAAATCGTCAGGCGGTCTGCCGGTTGGTCATCCGCCGTGCCGCCCGTTTTGGCAAAAAAATCGGATTTGAGCGCCCGTTCTTAGGCGAGGTCGCTCAGGCGGTCATCGACACGATGGGATCACACTATACCGATTTGCGCGATAAGGCCGACATCATTAAGGCGACCATCACCAAAGAAGAAGTCATGTTCCGCCGCACGCTCGATCAAGGTCTGATCGAACTGGGTGAGATGTTGGAAAAACTGCCCATCGGCGGCACATTGGGCGGCACAGAAGCGTTTTACCTCAAGGCCACACTCGGCCTGCCCTTAGAAGTCATCAAGGACGTGGTAGAGGAGCGCGGCTATCAGGTTGACCTAGACGGCTTCGCCACCGCAGAGGAACAGCACTCACTGGTCAGCGGCGGTGGCAAGGCGATGGGCAAAATCGACTCGGTAGAATCCTATAGCGCCCTGCTGTCTGACCTCAAGGCGGGCGGTCAATTGGCCGAGGGTGGCGTGACCTATTCACCGTATGGCCCGACCACGGTTGAAAATATCCGGCTACTGGCAATCCTCGGTGAGAATGGGCGCGTCGAGAGCGTCATCACCGGTGATGAGGTTGAAGTCGTCCTGAGCGAGACGCCGTTCTATGTGGAGTCTGGCGGTCAAATCAGCGATACCGGCCTGATTCGCGGGGACGGTTGGCTGATTGAAGTGACCGATACGCGCCGTCCGGTGGGCGGTCTAATCGTTCATACCGGTGAGGTGTTGGAGGGGCAACCACGAGTTGGCACTACCGCCGCCGCCGAGGTTGATGCCGTCCGCCGCGCAGACATCATCCGCAACCATACCGCGACCCACATCTTGCAAGCGGCGCTGCGGAGTGCGCTCGGCACGCATGTCGAACAGCGTGGTTCGCTGGTTGCGCCAGACCGCCTGCGCTTTGACTTTTCGCACGAAGGGCGCATCAGCGAAGATGAACTGCGGCAAATCGAGTCCGAGGTCAACGGTGTGGTGACGGCCAATTACCCCGTCAAATGGGAATATAAGCAGCAGTCCGAGGCGCGTGCAGAAGGCGCGATGGCGCTGTTCGGCGAAAAATACCCAGACATCGTGCGCGCCGTCCGTATTGGGGATGACCACCGACGCTATAGCCTTGAGTTGTGCGGCGGCGTGCATGTCAATGAAACCGGGCAAATCGGGACATTCATTTTGACCAGTGAAGGCGCGTCCGGTGCGGGCATCCGGCGCGTTGAAGCGCTGACTGGGCGCGGCGCTGTTGACTATATCCAGACACGACTCGCCACGCTCAACCATCTGGCCTCGCAATTGGGCGCGAAACCGGAAGAAGCGCTAGACCGGTTGCACACGCTCCAATCTGAATTGTCGCTGGCGCACAAAGAGACGGCCAAACTCCAACGCGAACTAGCGCGGGTCAAATTTGACAACCTCATCAACAACATCGAAACGCTGGGGAGCGTACCAGCCGTGGTCGCCAAAATCGACGGCGTGCCAATGGACATCCTCCGTGAGATGGCCGACTGGTTTAAGGCGAAAGTTACGGGTGGTGCGCTGGTGTTGGGCGGCGTCATTGATGACCGTCCGCAACTTCTGGTCGCTGTCACTGGCGACTTGCCGGGGCGCGGCCTGAAAGCCGGCGAACTGATTAAGCAGATTGCGCCAGTGGTCGGCGGCGGCGGCGGTGGCCGCCCAGATATGGCGCAGGCGGGCGGCAAAGATTCTTCTAAGCTGCCAGAGGCGCTTGAACTCGCCCGCAGCATCATCAGCCAAACCGCGCTGAAGTAACCCGGCTTATGCCACGTGATGTCTCGTTCATTCAGTTAGAGCCGGGAGAGGACGCGACTTCCGTCCGTGACCGACTCTCATTCCTACGCGGTCAAAACGTCCTCATCATCTGGCCGGAGGATGGCACGGCAATCAACCGCAGACTCGACCTCGTGCTGATTCAGCGCGAGGCGATGCGCCGCGCCATCCGCATGGCCTTTGTCACCCACGACCCGCAGGTGATTCAGCACGCCATCGACCTCGACATCAGCACGTTTGAAACCATCGGCGCGTCTGAGCGCGGGCGTTGGAAGCGCGGGCGCGGTAAGGTATTCGCCAACCGCAACCAGAAGCCCAAAGACGCGCCGGAACATGAAGACCTGATGGAGGTCGCCAGCCGGGTACGCGCCCCGCGCCGAATCCCCCTCCCCAACGCCGCACGGGTGCTGGTTGTGCTGTTGGTATTGGCGATTATCGGCGGGGTTGGGTATGTCGTATTGCCGGGGGCGACCATCACCTTGACGGTGGCGAAATTACCGCTCAACGGCGATGTCTTAATCACGGCCTATGCCGGTGCGCCGGGTATAGACACCGCCGCCGCACTCATCCCAGCGCGGGTACAGTTGGTGCAAATCACGCAGACCGGCACACGTCAGACCAGCGGCACATTAGACCAATCCCCGACTCTGGCCTCTGGGACAGTGACGTTCGTCAACCGTTCGGAAGAGTCCATCACCATCCCGGCGGGGACGCTGGTCTCGACAGCGGACGGCGCTCCGGTGCGATTCAGCACCTTAACCGACGCAATTTTGAACACGGGCGCGGGGCAATCTGCCGAGGTCAGCGTACAAGCGCTCGCCGAATATTCTGGGGAGATGGGCAACGTCAGCGCGTTGAAAATTACCGCTATCGAAACCGAGTGGTCAGAGCGCGTGACGGTCAGCAACTTGCTCCCCATCAGCGGCGGCCAAACACGCTCACTGCCCATCGTCTCGCAAACTGACCTAGACCGGCTGCGATCTGCCGTCCGCCAGCAGATTCAGGCGCAAGCACAAGCTGAATTTCAGACCCTATTGGGGCCGGGCGAGTTCATCATTGATGAGAGCATCTCCATCACGCCAGACTCAGATCGTTCAGATTGGCAGACCTATAGCGCGGAAGTCGGGGCGGTTGCCAGCGAGGTCACGCTAGAGATGCGCGCCGTCGTACAAGCCCTTGTGGTCAACCAACGGAACGCCGAACAAGTCGGATTCGCCGCCTTAAGCCGTCAGATTCCGCGTGGTCGGACGCTTGACCTCGCAAGCCTCAATTATCAACGCGGCCCAATTGAAAGCCTCGCGCCTGACCAAATCACCTTTCGGCTGTTCGCCAACGGCTTGGTCAGCGGTCAAGTCGATACCGCCGTGTTGCGCGACGTATTGGCAGGCCGCCCGATTGAGGACGCCCGCCTGTATATCAGCAGTATTTATGAGCTTGCCCCCGGCACACAGCCAGAGATTGTCGTCAGCCCAAACTTTGAAGGCACTCTCCCTCGCTTACCAGTGCGAATCACCATTCGCGTGCAAGAGGCGACGCCATGAGCCTAGCGCTTCACCCGCCGCTGTTGTGCATCGACCACGGCATCAAACGGTTGGGTGTGGCCGTATGTGATAGGGCGTGGATGACCGCCCGCGAGATTGCCGTGATTAAGCGCACCACCCGCGAGGATGATTTCCACAAGCTCCGCGCCCTATATGAGCAGCACAAGACCGCCGCCGTCATCATCGGCATCCCCAGCCACGAGTTTGAGGGGACGGGCGTCCATACTCAAGCCGATACCGTGCGAGTATGGGTCGAGCGTTTTATCGAAGCCACCGGCTACCCAGTCTTGCTGTGGGATGAGCAGTTCAGCAGCCATGACGCCAAAGTTTTGGCTACGAGACTCCGACGCAAACCCACCGAACCAATTGACGATTTGGCCGCACGGGTTATCCTACAGAGCTATCTCGACGCGCTGCGGGATGGCCTCGCGCCTGCCCCGCCGCTGCCCACACAGGAATGACCCCGCGATGAAAAACGCCGTTAAATGGGTGCTTGCGCTAGCGGTGATGGCCGTCTTAGCGGTCATCGTCAGCGTGATTGGCCTAATCGTCATCAGCGGCCAGAATCCCGCCGATTATGCCCGTGCGGTGCTGGCACGCATCAACCTCAACGGGCGCGAGGCCGACCTAGCGCCGCTGAACCCCACAGACGCCTCACCCATCCGTTTTGAAATCGTCATGGGGACGGGTTCAACCGAAATTGGGCAAAACCTCGCGGACGCTGGTCTGGTCAAAGACGGCGGCCTATTCGTGACTTACGTCCGCGCCGAGGGGATTAGCGACCAGCTTGAGGCGGGGACGTACTTCCTGAGTCGCGCACAATCCCTCCCAGAAATCGCCTTCGCCTTGACCGATTCCAGCACGGCCTTCATCCCGTTCCGCGCCTTAGAGGGCTGGCGATTGGAGCAAATCGCGGACATTATCGACCAGAATCCGTTATTCAGCTTCACAGGCGCGGAGTTCCTCAGCGCGGCCACAACCGGACAAGGCGCGTCGCAAGAATTTTTGACCACTGTCAGCTTATCGTCCGGCGAGTCGGTAGAAGGATTTTTGTTCCCAAATACCTATAAACTGCCGCCGAATATCACGGCGGCGGGTTTGGTTGAGACGCTAACCGATGAATTTTTGAATCAGGTCGGCGGACAGGTCATCAACGATGCAGCCGCGCAAGGTATGACCATGCGCCACGTCGTCACAATGGCCTCCATCGTCCAACGCGAGGCCGTCCGCGCCGATGAGATGAGTAAAATCGCCAGCGCTTACCGTAACCGGATGAATATCGGCATGAAGTTAGACGCCGACCCGACGGTGCAATACCCGCTGGGTAATACTCGCGGGATGTGGTGGCCGCAAATCACACAGGCGGACTATAGCGACGTGATTTCGGCCTATAACACCTATCTGAATGTCGGTTTGCCGCCGAGCCCGATTGCCAACCCCGGCCTGAGCGCGGTTTTGGCGACTGTTTACCCCGATACGACCCCGTTTCTATATTTCCGCGCCGACTGCCGCGACGACGGCTATCATGATTTTGCCGTCACCTATGAGGAGCATCTGGCGAATGGGTGCTAAAACACTAAAGTTATGCCTTCCCTGTCTGCTATTTATTCTGATGTTAACCGCCTGTGCGCCCCAACCCGTGCAGCCGGTGAAACGGATTGCGTTGCTCGCGCCGTTTGAGGGGCGCTATCGCGAAATCGGCTATGACGCGATTTATCCGGTACGCCTCGCGCTCAAAGACGCAAACTCAGATGTCGTGCTGGTCACAGCAGACGACGGCGGCACGCCGGAATCTGCCGCGATTCAAGCCCGCCGCCTGGCCGCCGACCCGACCCTATTGGCCGCATTGGTCATCGGTTCAACCGCGACTCAACCAGACGTCTTGGCGGCGTTTGGCGATGTCCCAGTCATCGTAATTGGCGCGTGGGATGCCACCCCATCCGAATCGGTATTCGTCCTCGCCTCGGAAAATTTATCAGCGGTCAGGACGAGCAACGCCAAAACCATCGGAATAGCCGTAGATACCACCGCGCCGGTGACGGGTGGTGAGTTGTTCGCGCTCAAGCAATATGCCGACCTGCGCCCCAATCTGGACGGCGTGAGCGTCGCCCTGAGCGCCATACTTGCCGATTCTGAGTTTTCAGAACGCCTCATCGCGTCAGAGTTGTTCGTCCCTATGCCGGGGGCGCTCTCAACGGTCATGTATGACGCGGGGGGACTGATTCATAGCGTTGTCACCTCAGAGTCTAGCCGCGCCCAAGTCCTTGAGATGCTCAAAACCATTGAATACGACGGACTCAATGGGCGCATCGCCTTCACCACCGAGGGGTGGTGGGACGACGCGCCCGTCATCACCTATCACTATCAGGACGGCGTACTTACGCCTTCGCCCGCGCCTTAATGGTGTCATAGGTGTGCGGCAATTGCGGGACAGGTGTCGCGCTAAATGTCACGGCCTGCGCTGCTTCAGCCATCCCCGCGCTGAGTTTGTCTGTATCGTTGGCGTAAAGCGAGAGGAGCGGCTGCCCGACCTTAATCGCTTGCCCGACTTTGACATGCACTTGGACGCCGACGGCAAAATCAATCGGCTCACCTTTTTTGACGCGCCCCGCGCCTAGCGCAAAGGCCGCCCGTGCGATGCCCTCAGCCGATACGCTGGCGACATATCCGGCTTGTGTCGCCGAGATGACCTCGATAATACGCGCTGTCGGCAGTTTAGACGGGTCATCGACCATCGCGACATCACCGCCCTGCACGCGCACCATCTCACGGAACTTGCGAAAAGCCGCGCCGCTGTTCAGCACCGCTTGGAGTTCGGCCAGCGTCGCCGCCTCATCCGTCCAGCGTTTGCCCTGACCCGCCAGCCAGAGCATGTGCGCCGCAATCGACATGCAGTGATCGCGGAAGTCGGCGGGGCCGCCGCCCAGCAAGGTCTCAATCGTTTCACGGATTTCCAGCGCATGGCCGACCATCGCCCCCAACGGTTGGTTCATATCGCTGACCGTGGCGACCATATCCCGCCCCGCCATCGTCCCGATTTCGACCATCGTCCGTGCGAGGGTTTGGGCGTCCTCTAGGGTTTTCATGAACGCGCCGCTGCCCATTTTCACATCCAGCACAATTCCCTTCGCACCAGCGGCGATTTTCTTGCTCATGATACTGCCGACAATCAAGGGGATGCTCTGCACCGTGCCGGTCACATCACGCAGTGCATAGAGTTTGCCGTCCGCCGGGGCAAGGTCGCCAGATTGTCCGGCCAAGACCAACCCACTCTCACGGGCGATGCGCCGAAACTCGGACTCGCTCAAGTTGACGTTAAAGCCGTGAATCGCCTCTAGTTTATCCAGTGTCCCGCCGGTCAATCCGAGGCCGCGCCCGCTCATCTTGGCGACTTTGACCCCGCAAGCCGCGACCAGCGGCAGCACGACCAGCGTGGTCTTATCCCCGACGCCGCCCGATGAGTGCTTATCGACGGCGTAACCGATGTCGTCGGTCAAATCCAAAATCTGACCGCTGTGCGCCATCGCCAAGGTTAGCGCGACGGTTTCCTCGTGGTTCATCCCCTGAATCACAATCGCCATCAACAGCGCCGCAATCTGATAATCCGGCACGGTTTCTTTGGCGACGGCATCGACAAACCACTCGATTTGTTCACGGGTGAGCGCACCGGCTTCACGTTTCTTGGCTATAATGTCCAACATGTTCATAAGCTATTTACTCCAAAGGTGGGTGCGCCAATGCTATGGGTCTCATTATTGCTGATGGTGGCGTATGGTGCGCTACATACCATCATGGCCGGTTGGCTCAAGCCGCGTTTTCAGGCCTGGTGGGGTCAACGTGCTTATGAGGGATTATACCGCATGGCTTTTAACGTGTTCGCGTTGATTGGTCTTATCCCGATTGGGCTGGTCATGGGCATGGCAGAACCCCGTTTGGTCTGGCAAATCCCCACAGCATTCGCGCCCGTGCTGGTGATAGTACAATTCATCGGCATATTGGGGGCGGGTCTATCGCTGTTACAAATCGACGGGATGCGATTTTTGGGCGTGCGACAACTCCGTGCGTATCTCAATAACGAGGCGCTTCCCTTGCCTGATGAACCGCTGAAAACCGATGGCGTATACGGGTTGGTGAGACACCCGTTATACCTGTTTTCAATCCTGCTGATTTGGCCTGTATCGGTGATGAACGAAGCCTATTTAGGCGTCTGTCTAGGCATGACGCTCTATTTCATCGTCGGCTCAATCTATGAAGAACGCCGTTTAGTCACGGCATTTGGGGAAGCATATGCGGCCTATCAACAGCGTGTACCGCGCCTGATTCCGTTTATGAAATGGGGCTAACCGTGGATTATACGATTGACGAGTTGATTTCGGTCTGCATCGCCCGTCAGGTCGAAGATAGCGAGGTCTTGGCTCAAGGGATGAACACGCCGCTGGTGATGGTCGGCTATATCCTCGCCCAACAGACCCACGCCCCTAACGTCCGTTTCGCCAGCGCGATTGGGCAGAGCATCGGGCATCGGTTTTCACCGTTGGGCGTGATCCATATCGAGGCGTCATGGCTGCAAAACGGCCTGATTCACCCCGGATTCTTGACCGCCGCGCTGGATTTATTGCCCAAATTCTCACCAAAAGAGTTCTTCCGCCCCGCCCAAATCGACGCCGCCGGATTCACCAATAACATCAGCCTGCCGCGCCCGCGCTTACGCTTGCCGGGGACGGGCGGAATCCCCGATGTGACGGTTTACTCTGAGCGCATTTATTTCTATGTCCCACGCCATTCCCCGGCGGTATTTGTCGAGAAGGTCGAAATCCGTAGCGGGATGGGCGTCTCATCAGAGCGCAAGCGCGGGGCGTCCCCGCGTTATCTGGTATCCGACCTCGGCCAATTTGACTGGTTAAACGGGCGGATGCGCGTCACACACCTGCACCCCGGCGTTACATTTGAGCAGATTCAGCGCAAAACCGGATTCGAGTTGGAGGCCGCCCACCCGATTCAACACACAGAGCCGCCGTTCGAGAATGACTTGCAGCTACTGCGTGAAGTGATTGACCCGTTGGGCGTCCGTAAGTTAGAAACGCTGGCCGGGGCGTCTCGTAAAGAACTATTGCGCGAGATTATTCGTTCAGAATCCAGCCGCTAATCGTATTAAACCGGTCTGAGCGCACCCCCAGATAACCAATCTGAACATTCTGAACACGCGGCGCAAACGCATACGTATAAATGGGCGTATACAGCGGGATGGCGATGGCGCGGTCTAAAAACTGCTGTTGGAACTGTCGATATTCTGCCACACGGTTGACGCCGTTGGGGTCACGCCGCGCCCGTTCGAGCAATTCGCTCACCACGCGGTCATCCGCCCCGCCATAGTTTTCGCCGTCGGGATATTGCCCATCATGCCAGAAGGCGTACACATCAGGATCAGCCGTCCCCCACAGCGCCAATTCAACCACCGCCGCCTGAAACTGCCCCGCGTCTAGTCGGGCGAGGTATTGGTCGGCTGGCACGGTCTCCAATGTGACAGCCACACCGATGGCCGCCCATTGCCCAATCATCTGAGTCAGCACCCCCGCCAGCGCAGGGTCATCAGGAATCATGATGCTGAAGCTAAAACGCGGCTGGCCGGACGGATCAAGCGTCGGGACTGGAGTCGCGCCCTCTGGCGTCGGTTGCGGTTCAGGCGTCGGGCCGAGGTCAATCCGCGCTTGGTCTAGGACGAATACCGCTTGATTGGGGTCGAACGCCGTGCCAATCCCATTGGCATACGCCCAACTGCCCATCACCAACGGCGACTCGGCGGGGACGGCTTGGTTGAACAGATTGCGAGTCACCGCGCTCTGGCGATTCGCACCCAATAGTAGCCCACGGCGCACGCGCTCCTCACGGAACAATGGGAAATTATCATCCGCCATATTGAAGACAATGAATCCCACCACCGGTTCTAACGCATTACGGGCGATGAGTTGCCCGCTTGCAGTGCGCTGTTGCAGCGGGGCGCGCTCATCACGCTCACGGGCGGCGAACCCGTCCACATCGGTTCTATCTAAGGCCGCCAATGCCGCCTCAAATGAGTCATACAGCTTGAAGCTAACGCGCTCCAAGACATAGCCGGTCTGCCCTTCCGTGCGCTGGCGATAGGTTGGGGAGACGCGCAAATCAACCTGTTGAATCACCCCGTTTTCGCCGCGTAGCGCTTCCAGTTGATACGCGCCCGTGCCAATCGGCGCAAAATTGAACGGGTGCGAAGCCAATTGACCAGCGGGCATCCCGTCCAAGACGTGCTTAGGCAATATGCCAATCCGCAACGCCTCTGGGAACGCGCCCAACGGTTGAGTCAGGCGGAAACGCACCAGAAAATCGCCCAATTGCTCGGTTTCGACAGTGCGCCAGAAATCGCGTAGCGCCCTATCGCCGGGGAAGTCACGGGCGCGCAGCAGTTGCATCGTGAAAGCGACATCCGCCGCCGTGAAGCCTACCCCGTCCTGCCACAGCACATCGTCGCGCAAGGTGACGACATACTCTAGGCCGTCCGAGGAGGTCAGCCAACTTTTGGCTAAGGCGGGCGCGGGTTCACCGTAAGCATTGATGCGGGTTAATCCCTCAAAAATCAAAGAGGTGATGTCAGCATCTACCGGATTGAGGCTGGCGAACAGCGGGTTTAATCGCTGTACCCGCCCGACCAACGCCTCGCGGTAAGTCGGCACGCCGTCGGTGCTGATGACCACTGGCTGCACATCCGGCGCGGAGGTCGGTTGTGGGAGGTCAACGACGGGCGTCTCGGCTGTCGGGACGCTGATACCTTCCGGCGTGGCCGAGGCCGAAAACTGTGGAGTCGGGCTGGGGGTTGGGGTTGGCTGAGGGGCGGGGCGCGTCAGCAAGACGCCCGCAAACACCACAGCGGTGAGCAACAAGGCGGCAATCTGCCACCGGAGTCCACGAAGCATAACGAACCCTCCTAATGATTATGCCTTACGCCCATCTAGGCGCAATACGAACCAGCCTAGAATCAAACACAGGCGTCTCGCACCTGCGGACGCCTGTTTTGAAATCGTATCCCTAGACGCTTGTTTGCGCGTCAAGGCTAGGCTGAACGGGTGGCTACCGCAGAAAAAATGCAGATGACCAAGAAGGCCGCAGACAACCCAATCGTAATCTGGAAAACTGTGCGCTCGAGACCGCGCCGGGTACGACCACCCGCGCCAGCCTCACCGCCAATCAGATTGCCCAGACCTTGACCGCGTACTTGCAGCAAAATCAAGACGACCAAGATGATCGCCAAAATAATTGTCGCAATTTGAAGCGCAACTTCCAAGAAACTCATGCGCCCAGACTCCTCAGAATCTAAAAGGGAAGAATATCACAAGCGCCACAGTATATCAGCAACGCTTGTGAAAAACACCCCTTAGTCCGTCAGCTATTGGCCGGTCTTTAAGAAGTCGATGGCGCGTTGAAGCTGCGGGTCGGCTTCTGGATTGGCCTTGCGCGCATCGGCGTCCCATGTCACTTCGATATCCGGCGTGATACCCAATTTGTGAATCGAGTTACGATTGGGCGACAACCACCGCGCAATCGTTAGGCGCAGACCGCCGCCGTTGACCAAATCACGCTGACTCTGGACGACACCCTTGCCAAAAGTGGTTGTGCCGATGACGGTCACGAGGTCGTAGTCCTTCCACGCCCCCACCACCAACTCGGACGCGCTGGCACTACGCTCATCGACCAGCACGACAATTGGAATGGTCAGACCCAAGTCAGAGCCGTCAGCGTTGAACACTTGCTCCGTGCCGTCAGCAAATTGCTCGTACAGCACAATTTTGTCATCAGGGATGAACATACTCGCCACCTGCACCGCCGCGCTCAACAGGCCGCCGGGGTTGCCACGCAAGTCAAGAATTAGGCCTTGTTTGTTCTCCATCGCCAGTTCGCCGATGGCCGTATTCAGCTGATTACGGGCTTCGCCAGTGAATTGATTCAGCTTGACATAGGCATAAGTATCCTCAATCACCTTTGTCTCGATATTCGGGACGTTGATGAGGGCGCGCACGATACTGAAATCAAGTTCCTTTTCGCCGCGCAACATCTTCAGGGTGACTGTCGTCCCCTCTTGGCCGCGCACCCGCGCCGCCAGTTGGTCTGTGCTGAAACCCGACGCATCTTCACCATTCACTTCCATGAACACGTCGCCCTCGACCAAACCGGCTGCCTCGGCAGGCGTCCCCGGCAAGACGTTGGCAATCGAAATCAACTTGGTTTCTTCGTCCTCTTGAATCACGACGCCGATGCCGGTGATTGACCCCGACAAGTCGGTATCAAAGGCATGAAATTCCGGCTCGACATAACCGCTGAACTGGTCATCCAGTGATTCAATCAGGCCGTTGATTGCGCCGTCTACCAGCGTCTCAACTTCTACCGGATTGAGGTAAGTCTTGCGGATGAGGTTATAGGTCTCCCAGAAGGGTGCGAAATCTTCCTCAATGTCAGTAGGCATCCGGGTATTGGGGTTGACTTGCGCGGTAGCGGATTGTGTCCCTGTGCCGAGCGCGAATCCGGCCACAAATACCACTGTTAACGCTAGTAGCCCCGCCAAACGCCGGGTGGTGCGGGATTGGGTGAATGCAAAATCGGTCATATACTGCTCCGTGAACGTATCAGCCTCAGTCAGATATACCATTCGCACGGGCAGGCAAGCCCAGATGTGCGACAATGTAGACACTTCTACTATAAGTGTACGTGTTCCTGCCCCAGACACAAATGAGTTTCGTGTGAATCACGGCAAAAAACCAGACCAACGTCTGCCCTACGGCAGTGAAAATGTGTAAACTGTTGGTAAAACGTGCGTGACACTCTTAGTTTTGCTTATTGACGCACGCGCCCCGTACATGCCAGTATTAGAGGACGATAGTCCGATTAGTCGTCATATATCTTAAAGGATTTCTCGCTGTGCAAAACACACCCCGTACCCAACAGAACGGCAACCAACAAACCCTTGTCATCGCCATCATCGGCATAGCAGTAGTGGTCGCTGTCCTATTTATCATTGTTTCGCTGGGCGGAACCAGAGCCACATTCGGCGAAAGTTATTTCGCAGACATCCCGGTTGAGGCGTTTGAGGGCGGCTATATCATCGGCAACCCCGACGCGGCTGTGACCATCGTAGAATTTGCCGATTACCTCTGCTCGCATTGCCAAGAATATAAGCCGGACATGGACAAATTTATTGAGAGCCACGTCGCTACCGGTCTGGCGCGTGTCGAGTTCCGCCTCCTGCCCACCGCTGGTGGAGAGACAACCGTGTACGCCGGTAATTTGGCCTATTGCGCCGCCGAAGAAGGCAAGCACTGGGGGGCGATTACCGAAATCATGTATGAACTGGCGCAGACCGGTCAACTCAGCCGCAGCCCAGCCAGTGCTTTCTCGGAAAAGATTGGCGTCGATGTCGATAAATTGCTGCGCTGCGCCCAAAGAGCCTCTTTTGTGAGCGATGACCGTCAGCTTGCCACCAGCGTCGGCGCCACCGCGACCCCCACAGTCATGTACCGCTTGAACGAGGGGAGCTTGTTGCCCGTTAGTGACCGCAGCTATAACGGTCTGGTCGCGCTGGTCACGACCCTGAGCCAGTAATAAATCACCGAAAGACTCTGAAACATGCGTACTGTGGCGTGGGCGGATGGCGTTGTCCGCATGATTGACCAAAAACGTATCCCGTGGGCGTTGGAGGTTGTTGACCTGCCCGACCACCACGCCGTTGCAGCCGCCATCACCGATATGACCGTGCGCGGTGCGCCGGCCATCGGGGCATCGGCCAGTTTCGGGATGGCGCTGGCCGCCCATACCAGCACTGCGCTCACCCTCGCCGCCCTGCGTGAAGAATTGCGGGCGGCGGGGGTAGAACTTAAGGCTGCCCGCCCTACCGCTGTTAACTTGATGTGGGCGGTAGACCAAATGTTGGCGCTGGCCGAACAAGATGATTACGCCGCACCCGCTGACCTCAAGGATGCCCTGTTGACTGCCGCCCAACGCATCGCTGATGAGGATGTCGCCATCAACCGGCGGATGGGCGCACACGGTCAAAGCCTGATTCAACCCGGCTTCACCGTCCTGCACCACTGCAACACTGGCGCATTGGCGACGGTAGATTATGGCACGGCGTTGGGCGTCATCCGCGCCGCACATGAGGCGGGGAAGCAATTCCACGTTTTGTTGGATGAGACTCGCCCCCGGCTGCAAGGCGCACGCCTGAGCGCGTGGGAGTTAGAGCAGTTGGGCGTGGCCTATCACATTCTGCCCGATACCGCCGCCGGATATTACATGCAAAAAGGCGAGGTCAACCTCGTCTTGGTCGGGGCAGACCGCATCGCGGCCAACGGGGATTTCGCCAATAAAATCGGGACGTATCAAATCGCGGTGCTGGCAAAAGAGAACGGGATTCCGTTTTACTGTGTCGCGCCGACTTCTACGATTGACCCTAATATCGCGGGTGGCGCAGACATCCCGATTGAGGAACGCGACCCCGCCGAGGTCACGACGCCCTATGGCATGGAACTCGTCCCCGCCCATTTCAAGGCGCGTAACCCGGCTTTCGATGTCACGCCCAACCGTTATCTGTCGGGCATCATCACCGAATACGGCATCGCCAGGGCCCCGTTCACAGAATCATTAAAACGCGCATTAAACGGTAAAGACCTATAATAAATCATGGCGGACAAGGCGTGACTTGTCCATACAGCAAGAAATATAGGCAAAACATTCCCAGTTATCCGTCAAATATTTAAGGCGAGAAAATATTGATCCCTGTACGGACGCCCCATGGGGCGTCCGCCTTGTTTCAACTACATCTATTGGTTTTCATTCCCACAATATAACCAAATTCGGGTACTGCCATTGCGCGATTCGCACGACGCGCAAGTATCCCTCACGCCGCCGCACACAGACCACATACGGCAGTCGCTGATATAGTTTTGTGGCGCGTTCCTCACCTGTGGATTGGTCAGCATCGGCGCGGCGTGCCAGCATCCCCAATGCAGGCGCAAGCCGTTTGACTTCCGTCGTCCCCCGGAAACTCCACATCTGACGCGCCGGAGGATGCTCCCCCACCAGTGGCGCGATTGAAACCGGGTCGTCTGTGCGTACCTCATCCAGAATCAACAGGCTGGGATTCCCCTGAGCCGCCTCCAGAATCCGCTCGCCAAAACTCACGCCGGGGTCATCCCCCAGCGGCCATTGCGGGCGCAGCCGCTTAACCGATTCAGGCAGCGCGAGTTCGCCCGTGCGTTCCACCGCTACCGCGTCGCTCAAGTCGGCCAGAGTCGCCAAAATCCCCAAGAGAGTCGTCTTGCCTGATTCTTCCGCACCGACCACCAAAATCCCATCGTTTCCTTGCGCGATTTGGGTCAATAACGCGATGGCCTCCTCGGAATCGGTAAAATCAGCGAGAGTCGGCGGCGTGACAGGGTGGATACGAAAATCGGCGCTGAGGACGATTGTTGCTGGCGGGGTGACAAAATTAGCGCCGACTCGCCGCCCGTCTACGACGAATCCGACCTCATAATACGGCACATCGGAGCGCAATTCGGCATGGGAATCGCGCACCAGTCGTTTGACGATGCGCGTCAGATGCGCCATATCTTCAAACAAGGGCGGCTGGACTTCTAAATCCCCATGCCCGAAACGCACCGCAACTTTATCAATCCCCTCAAGGCTGACGGTGGTCACGGACGGGTCGCCGAAATATTTTTCGAGGCCGCCATAGCCGAATAACTCCCCGAAGCTGGCCTGAATCACCCCAGACAGGTCTATCGGGCTGAGGTTAACCGACTCGACGCCGACCACATACAGCACAACTTCGCGCACCAGTCTGAGTTTATCGGTGCGGGTGACGGCCTCGCGCAAAGCGGCGGAGTCGCTCCCATATTCAGCCTCGAACTGCTCGGCTACCCGTTCAATCAGGGCTGAGAGCGAAATCTGACGAGTCCCGCGTTGGCTGGCAAAAAGCTGACTGCCCCGCGCCCACGCGCCTTCGTCCTTCTTATGCGGTTCAAAATCCTGTGAATCGTTATCGGTCATAGTGTCCCCACATCTACGGATTGGAGATCGGGGTTATCGCCTGCACGCCGCCCGACTTTCGCCACATCCACCCACTGACCGACCAATTTCGCCCGAACAATATCCATCGTGAAATCCGTCCCAGTGGTTTTGTCATTCATCAACAAAGACGACCCGACGCCATACACATCCACTGGCACGCCGTCACGCTCAAACCGTTCGATTCGGTCACGATTAAACCCGCCCGTCACGACAATCTGCACGCGCTTACAGTATGCCCGCGCCTCCTCCAACGAATCACCAGACTCGCCCCAACGCTCCCATGCGGAATCGACGGCGGCGCGTAGCACCCGAACCAGCGCGGGGCTGACCCCTTTATCGGCGGGGTCGGTCAATGAGGCATCCAACAGACTCGCAGCCGTATCCAGACGGACACCGTTCAACGTCCATTGGCGCCTCGTGTTCTGGTCCCCGAATTGCCATGCCGCCTTATAATTCGGCCAATAGGCGTCCAATGTCTCTAACGAGGCGCGAACCGCATCATTATTGAAGTCTACCAGCGCGATACGCGGGATTTCGATTTCGACCTCGCGGGCGAACGCGCTCATCGCAGCAGCGGTATCGCCCAAAAAGGTTGCAATCAGCGCGTGCGGAATCGTCCCGCCGCCATGCCCGCCCCACCATGCGCCCTGTGTATCGGTGCTGACACGGGCAGAGGTGGTCAAACCAGATTCATAATTATAGCGTTGCACGGCCAGCCAATAGGCGTACCCGTCCGCCGCCTGCACATCCGGCAAGTCGAATCGCGCCGGAAAAAACAAGACCGGCTTACCGTTGCTGACGCGCAACACCTCTAAGACGTTGGTCGCCACTCGGCTGATGCGAGTCAACATTCCCAGAATCGGCGTCTCTAGTAGCGCGAAATCGCGGTAGCGCCCACGTATCTTCATGACCGGGTGGACGTTCTCTGGGTGGCCATCATATTCGACCAGCACGCCATCCTGAACGGCCTCAATCTCTAAGCCACTCCACACATTCCAGCGCGTGGCATGGCGCAACATCGCCAATGCCGCGTCCACGCCGCCAATCAGCGCCCACGGCGCACGCCGGGTAAAGATTTGCATTTCGACCACTGCATCTCCGACCAATCCGCCCACGGAATCCGGTGGCACGGGTTTGGAGGGGGTAATCCCGGCATAAGTCAGGCTGCGCTTGAACACCCCCGTCAGCACTTTTTCGACATTGGCGAAGTATTTATCGGAGTACGCGCCGCGCCGCAACCCGTCAATCGGGAGGTGCATCACCTCTTGGGTGAGGCGTTTTCCATCAAACAATGTCATTTCCGGCGTCCTTTCAGGAATTTTTGATTATGGAAGTCTACCCGTTACCGATTATAATGCCGGTGTTTTGCATGTCGTTAGAAACATAGGTCTTCAATGTCTATTATCCTCACCGGCTCTATCGCTTACGACTACCTGATGCGCTTTCCGGGCCGGTTCGTCGAGCATATCATCACCGAAGATTTGCATCAGGTCAGCCTGAGTTTCTTGGTTGATGAAATGACCAAACACTGGGGCGGGGTCGCTGCCAATATCGCGTTCACAATGGCGATGTTGGGCGTGAAACCGACGCTTTTCGGCACAGCTGGCCGCGATTTTGGCGAATATCGCCAATGGTTAGAATCTCGCGGCGTAGACTGTTCCATCGTCCCACAGCTAAAAGACGTGTTCACCGCCTCGTTTTTCGCCAATACCGACCTCGATAACAACCAGATTGCCTCATTCTATGCCGGGGCGATGGGGCGTGCCAGCGAGTATAAGTTGGCTGAAGCTGTTAAGACCAAGCCAGATTGGATCGTCGTCTCGCCGAATGACCCCAAGGCCATGAGTATGCTGTGCGCCGAGGCGCGTGCGATGGGTGTGCCGTTCATCTATGACCCCAGTCAACAAGTCCCGCGCCTCAGCGGTGAGGAGTTGACTCAGGATATGGAGGGCGCGTATGCGATGATCGTCAACGCTTACGAGGCCAGCATCATCGGCAAGAAAACAGGCTTGTCGCTGGAAGATTTACGCGCCAAAATCCCGGTCTTGGTCATCACCAAAGGCAAACGCGGCTCGACCATCTACCACGGTGACACGCATGAAGATGTCCCAGCCTTCCCAGAAGTCCACATCTCCGACCCTACTGGCGTCGGTGATGCCTTTCGTGCTGGGCTGATTCGTGGCATTATGTCGGGGTGGCCGTTAACCCTTTCGGGGTTGGTCGGTTCACTGTGCGCGACCTATGTCTTGGAACAGGTCGGCACGCAAAGCCATACCTTCACCATCCCAGAATTCGTCGCCCGCTTCCGTGGGACATACGATGACAAGGGCGTGTTGGATGAACTGCTTGAGTCCGCTAGCGTAGAATAACCAACGCTGGCATCATAAAACAAACGGATATCACTCACAAAGAAAGCATCAGGAACAGCCAATGGCTATCGAACAATTCGACGTAAAGGATTTGGCGCAAGCAGAGGGCGGGCGCTACCGCATCAACTGGGCAGAACTGGAAATGCCGGTTCTTCGCGCTATCAAGGAACGTTTTGAGCGCGAGAAACCTTTGAAGGGTTTGCGCGTCTCGGCTTGCTTACACGTCACCACCGAAACCGCCAACCTCGTCAAGACCCTTGCGGCGGGCGGTGCGGACATCGTGCTGGTCGCCAGCAACCCCCTCTCGACCCAAGACGATGTGGCCGCCTCGCTGGTCATCCACGATGAAATCCCGGTCTACGCCATCAAGGGCGAGAGCAATGACACCTATTACAGCCACTTGACGGCTGCCCTCAACCACAAGCCGCAGATGACGATGGACGACGGCTGCGACCTCGTGAGCGAAATCCACAAGAATCGCCGCGAACTGCTCTCTGACATCATTTGCGGCACGGAAGAGACCACCACCGGCGTCATCCGCCTGCGTGCGATGGTCAAGGACGGCGCATTGATGTTCCCGGTGCTGGCCGTCAACGACAGCAACACCAAGCACATGTTCGATAACCGTTATGGCACGGGTCAAAGCACGCTCGACGGCATCATCCGCGCCACCAACATCCTGTTGGCCGGGCGCAATATCGTCGTGGCCGGTTATGGCTGGTGTAGCCGTGGTATCGCCAGCCGTTCACAGGGCATGGGCGCAAACGTCATCGTGACCGAAATCGACCCGCTACGCGCCCTTGAGGCCGTGATGGATGGTTTCCGCGTGATGCCGATGGAACAGGCCGCCGCAGTTGGCGACATCTTCATCACCGCCACCGGCGACATCAACGTTTTGGACGCTCGCCACTTCGCGGTCATGAAGCACGGCGCGATTATGTGCAATAGCGGTCACTTCAATGCCGAAATCAATCTGAAGGCATTGCGTGGGATGAGCGCAGGGGAGCCGCGTCTTGTCCGTCCGTATGTTGAAGAGTACGTTGTTAACGGTAAGCTGCTCTATATTCTGGGCGAAGGCCGTCTCATCAACCTCGCGGCAGCCGAAGGTCACCCGGCCAGCGTCATGGACATGAGCTTTGCCAACCAAGCATTGGCGGCAGAGTACATGCTCAAGAACGCGGCCAGCTTGAAGCCGGATGTCTATGTCATCCCTGAGAATATCGATAAGGAAATCGCCCGCCTGAAGTTAGAGGCCATGGGCATCCATATCGACATTTTGACCGATGAGCAGGAACGTTACCTCAACGGCTGGCAAGAAGGTACATAAACCCCGCCGATACGCCCGGTTTTCGTCCAAACCAGACCAAGGAGAGTTTCTATGCAATCAATCCGCAAGTTCATCGTCCTCATCGTCGCCCTGATGTTGGCCGCCCTTCTGGGCGTCACGGTCAGCGCTCAGGTTGCCGTCTCGCAGGTGCGTTTCCTACACGTCATCCCCGGCGTTTCAGGGCTGGACGTTTATATCAACGACAACCTGAGCGCCGCCAGCCTGAGCTTTAGCGAATCCACTGGTTATATCAGCGCCCCAGCAGGCGACCTCAAGGTGCGCGTCACGCTCAATGGCGTGACCAGTACGCTGTTCGAGCAGACCATCACCACGGCAGGCGATGAAGCCTTCACGCTGATTGCGTCGTCCACCGACCCCCTCAGTTTCGATGTCTACCGTGACGACCTCAACGCTCTGGATTTGGGGACGAGCCGTTTCAACGTCATCCATGCTGTGAAGGGTGGCCCCGCGCTAGATTTCCAAGCCGACGGGCAAACCATCATCACCGGTTTGGCCTATAAGGACTTCTTGAACACCATTGATGTCCCGGCCAACGCCTACAGCTTCACCGCCTTCCCTACGGGCGGCAGCGTTGACACGGCGGTACTCCCGGCCACTCAGTACGGCCTAACCGGGCGCACCGCACAAACCCTCGTGTTGTATGGCACGACCAACGCGCCGCAAGCATTGGTGCTTCGCGCACCCGTCCAAGCGGTGGGTGAAGTCGGTTTCGTCCGCGTATCGCACGCGGCAGATGGCGCACCCAATGTCGATGTGTTCGTGAACGATACCTTGTTGGTCGCCGCCCTCCCGTTTGGTGAAAGCACCGTCCACATCCCAGTTGATGTCGGTAGCGCATCCGTCAGCTTGCGCGTCGCGGGCGGCGGTACGGAAGTCGCCACGTTGAATTTGGATGTGACGGCGGGCAGCGCTACTACCGTGGCCGCCGTGGGTTCACTGGATGACCTGCAAGTCGTCTCGCTGCCCGATGACATCAGCGGCGTGACCAGTCGTATTGCTGGTGTGAGCGTGATTAACGCTGTCAGCGGCACGACCATCAGCGCAACATTGGCCGACGGCACGGTTTTGGCCGAGGGCTTAAATGTCGGGCAAGCAGGCGCAGTGGTTAACCTCGCACCCAGCCGCCAGAACATTACGCTGACAGTACAAGCGGGTGCAATAGGCGCTGATACTATCATCCCGAATGTCTCGCTCTACGGCGGCGCATATTACAACCTGATTGTCACCCGCGTCGGCGGCGCTTTCATCTTGAAGGTCGTCCCAACCGGTCTGGCGCAGGCCATCAACAGCGCCCCCGGCGCATCGGATGAGATTATCGTCGCCATCCTCCCAACCCCGACGCTCGTCCCCACCGAAGCCCCTGCGACAGTCCTCCAAGCGACCCCGGCGCCTATCGTCACGGCTGCAACCGGCCCGACGGCAGGCACACAGACCACCGCCCGTATCGTGCTTGACCCCGGCGCGAACTTGCAACTGCGTGAATACCCCTCGCCAGAAGCCCGTTCGCTCGGTCTTGGGCCGAACGGCACAGTCTTTGTGGTCAATGGCCGCGAAGGTGCGCCCATCGACATCCTGACAGGTGATGAAATCTTGCTGCCGGATGGCACTGAGTTCGTTGACCCGGCCACCCTCCTAGCGGATGCGAACGCCGACCTCGAACCCGGCGCGACATGGATTAATGTCACGCTGACCACGCCCGATGGCATCGTCACGGCTTGGGTCAACACCTTGTACCTTGATGTCCGCAATCCCCGTGGCGAGAAGCAGCGCCTCGCTGACCTCGCTCCTGTCCCGCGCAATCAACCGGGTGAGGCCGTCGGCACGGTTGTGACGACCCCCATCCCGCCGGAAAACTTCGCCCGTGCTGAGGTCTTTAACCTCGATACCGGCGTCAACCTCAACATCCGTCGCACCCCGCAAAGTTCCGGTGAGGTCTTAGCTCGCGTCGTCACTGGCACATCCATGCGCTTGATTGGCGTTGGCGCATCCGGCCAATGGGCGTATGTCGAATATAAGCCCGCCGGGGGTGGCACGATTGTCGGGTGGGCGGGGACGCTCTACCTCAAGTTCACCTTCCGCACCAAGCCGCAAACTGTGGAAGAACTCGAAGTACAGGAACTGATTATCCCCGTCGATGAAGCCACCCTACGCGGCGATGTCAGTGATGACGCCCCCGGCATCATCCAGCCGACGGCTGACCCGCTGCGCGGCGTCAACGTCGCACAGGTGGTGGGCTTGAACGCCGGCGTCAGCCTGAACCTACGCCGTAGCCCGAACGTCAACGCCGAAGTGCTGGCGAATTTGCCCGTAGGCGCTCGCGTTCAGGTTTTCAGCCGCACCAATACCCTTGATTGGGTCGAGGCCGAGGTTGATGGCGTGCGCGGCTGGTTGTCCACGACATACCTGTTGTTCAGCTTCAACGATTTGCCGGTAGAATTGGTGGACATCCCGCTTAGCACGGATTTCGGCGCACTGCCGACCCTTGCTCCTACCGTGACCCCAACCCCGACGCCCAGCGCGTAAGGGCAAAACCAAAACAATCCCACAACAGAAGCCCCGCCGCGTGCGGGGCTTTTGCGTTATAGTTATGCTGGATGGGATTTTGTAACATACGGGGCAAGCGGGATGAGACGAGCAAACACTGTAACAATTTGGATTCGGGTTGTATCGGTCATGATGTTGGTATTCATCGCGGGTTGCCGCGCAGATGCCCCGCTGCCCATCGCTATCGTACTGCCCAGTGAAACCCCGACCTTGACACCCAGCGCCATCCTAACGGCCACCAACACGCCGACTCCCTATATGACTCCGACGCCCTCGCCCACCGAGTTTTTTGGCCGTAGCGTGCAAGTCGGCCCCGGTAAAGGACAAGTGCGCGTGATGAACCTCACCGCCGATGCCGCGCCGCTAGACCTTTACCTTGACGGCAATTCGCTTGCCACCGGGCTACGCCCGACCTATGTCAGCGCTCAATTTGCTATTCTCCCCGGCACATATACCGCCTCGCTCAACGCCGACGGCACAGGCGCACCTGTCTCAGTGACGACTGTGGCAGATCAAAACCTCGATTTAATCGTGGCCGGTACGGACGATACACGCCAAATCATGGTGATTTCACAGCCGACTGAACCCCTACGTGGTGGGGAGGTTTGGTTATCTTTCGCCAATGCGCTGACCGATGTAGGCCAAATCTCCGTGACATTAGGCGACGCAGCCGCCATCCCACTAGACCAGTTCAGCGCGTCATCCGCGTCCATCTCCCAATCCGGTGACTACACGATACGTGCAACCGCCGGGGAACGGGTGTTATTAGAACAACCTATCACCCTGCGCGAATTGACGCTCTATACCTTCATTCTTGCCAACGACCCCGCCAATCCCGATGCCGTGCAATTACAACGGCTCGAATCGCCGGTTTTGGGGCGTTATTCCGTCCGCGTGGTGAATCTCAGCGCCGAATCGCGTGAGGTTGATTTATATCTCAACGATCTACCCATGGGCGCGGCGATTGGATTCGGCGGCACGACCACCTCTCAAGAAGTCGTCACTGGGTCACAGCGCCTGAGCGTGTATAGCGCGGGCGCAGACCGCACGGCGTCCGCCCCGCTGGTTGATGGTCACATCTTCACAGGGCAAGCGGGGACATCGCTCATCCTCATGCTGACCGGATCGGCAGCGGCAGTACGGGTTATTTCTTATCAAGACGACCTCGCCCCAGTTCCAGAGGGCAGTTCGCGGCTAGTATTTTTCAATGCTGCGGAAAATGTGACTGGTTTGATGGCGGGACGAAATGGTGAAAATATAGAAGAAGCCCGTCCAATAAGGGCTGGTCAATTCAGCGCACCCATGCTCATCCAAGCGGGCGATATCCGTTTCACATTCACCGACGCAAACAATCCAGACCTCGGCGTTTTTGAAGATAAGCTCATCCCGCTCCCCGCTGGTCAGACGCTGTTATACGCCGTAACGGGCCGTGCTGAGGTTGCGTCTCCGGTTTACGGCTACCCAGTTGAGCAGTCCGCCGCCCTGACCTCGGAAGGCACGGCCATCTCAGAATCGCGCCTGCGCTTCGTCAACGGATTGGCCGCCGGTGTCGCTGTAGATGTATATATCAACGGTATCCTCAGCATCCCAGCGCTGATTTCCCCTGCTGGGGGGCCGTTAAGCCCAATATTAGGCGAGGATTTCGCCCTCTTGGTGCGCCAAGCCGGGGACGGCCCTGCCTTGCTCGACCTCCGCCTCGCCATCCCTACTCCCGGCGACTATAGCGTTTTCATTTTCGGTTCGCCGGTAGCTGGACTGCAAGCAACGATGATTAACGACGACGGGCTGAGGGTGACAGAGGGCGCTGGCACGCTACGGCTGGTGAATCTCTCCGGCGACCCGCTGGATGTCTATAGCCTCGGCTATTACCTATATCCGCCGGATGTCACCCCCATTGCGCCCACCCTCACGCCGCTGCCCAGCCTGACACCGACTCTTGACCCGGTATTTCCGCTCACCCCCGCGCCAACCCCGGAACCGTTCACCGTGCCGATGGATGTCCGTCGCCTCATCCGCAATGTCGGGCCGAATAGCGCCTCAGCGCAGAACATCACGCCGCAAGGAGCGTTCGACCTGATCCTCATCGACATTGACAACCGCATCCTCACGACACTCCACGCACTGCAAATCCCGCCCGGACAGCACTATGACATCGTGGCCTATACGCATCGCACAGGGGGCGGCGTAAAAACTGAGTTGTTCATCGCGCCTTATCCACCGCGTTAGGTCTGGCACGGACGCCCGTGACCTGTATAATCCGATGCGATTGTTGTTCGCGCATTGGATGGGACGGGACGGGTGCAAATCCTAATCACTGGGGCTGGCGGGTTTGTCGGCGGGACGTTAAACCGTTATCTACGTGCAGCCGTGCCAGACGCACATATCACCGGGACTCAACTCCCCGGCCATACGCCGCCGCCGAACACCGATATGCGCTGGGTACAGGTTGACCTACGCGACTCAGCCTCGACTCAGGCGATACTGGAAGATGTCCGCCCCGACCAGATTTACCATCTGGCGGGTCAGGCGTTCGTCCCGCGTTCGTTTGAAGACCCGTGGGATACGCTAGAGACCAATATCCGCGCCCAACTCAATTTGATATTGGGCTGCATCGCGCTCAAGATTGCGCCCAAATTCTTGATTGCCGGGTCAGCCGAGGTCTACGGTGCGGCCAGCGTTACCCCCATCACCGAGAACACGCCTATCGCCCCCAACAGCCCGTATAGTGTGAGTAAAGTGGCGCAAGATATGTTGGGCTTGCAATATCACCTCAGCCATGGCCTGCCGATTTACCGCGCCCGCCCGTTCAATCACTTTGGCCCCGGCCAGAGCGATTCGTTCGCCGCGCCCGCTTTCGCCATACAAATCGCACGGATTGAGGCGAGTTTGCAAGAGCCGGTCTTGATGGTCGGGGATTTGTCGGCGCGGCGTGATTTCACCGATGTGCGCGATGTCGTCCGCGCCTATCACCTGATGATTGAGCATGGACGCCCGGGTGAGGTGTATAACATCGCATCGGGCAAGGCGCGTACCATCCAGAGCCTGCTAGACGGTCTGCTGGCGCACTCAACGGTGGACATATCGGTACAGGTAGACCCCACCCGCCTGCGCCCCAGCAAAATCCCGATTTTAGAGGGCGATTACGCCCGCCTGCACACGGCCACCGGTTGGCAGCCGCAAATTCCGTTTGAACAGACGCTGCGCGATCTACTTGAAGATTGTCGCCAGCGCGTTAAAGGAGCATAGAACTCGATTATGGCAAAACGCGCACTCATCACCGGCATCACCGGACAAGACGGCTCATACCTAGCAGAACTATTGCTGAAAGAGGGCTATGAGGTCTTTGGCCTGATTCGCCGTACCAGCACTGTCCGCTACGAACGCATCCGCCACATCCAAGACCAGATTAAAATTCTGTCTGGCGACATGAGCGACCAGACCAGTCTGACCAAAGCACTGACCATCTCGCAACCGGATGAGGTCTATAACCTCGCGGCGCAGAGTTTCGTCCAGACCTCGTGGGATCAGGCGGTCTTTACCGGCGAAGTGACCGGAATCGGCGTCACACGCCTCTTGGACGCGATTCTGACGGTCAACCCCAAAATCCGCTTCTATCAAGCCTCGTCCTCCGAGATGTTCGGCAAGGTACAAGAAGTCCCACAGGTCGAGACCACCCCGTTCTACCCGCGTAGCCCGTATGGTGTGGCGAAGGTTTACGGCCACTGGATCACGGTCAATTACCGCGAAAGCTACAACATGCACGCCAGCAGCGGCATCTTGTTCAATCACGAAAGCCCGCGCCGTGGCCTCGAATTCGTCACGCGCAAGGTAGCCTATAACGCGGCCAAAATTAAGCTCGGCAAGGCCAAAGAACTCCGCATCGGCAGCACCGACGCCCAACGCGACTGGGGTTTTGCGGGGGATTACGTCCGCGCCATGTGGTTGATGTTGCAACAAGATACCCCCGATGATTACGTGGTCGCCACCGGCAAAACGTATAGCGTCAAGCGCCTGTTAGAAGTCGCGTTCGAGACTCTAGACATGAACTGGCAAGATTATACCGTGCAAGACCCGGCCTTCATGCGCCCCGCTGAGGTTGACCTTTTGATTGGCAACCCGGAAAAGGCTGGTCGCGTCCTCGGTTGGGAGCCTCAAGTCACATTTGAGCAATTGATTCAAATGATGGTCGAATCCGACTATAAGGCGCTGCAAAGCGGAGAATTAGACTAGTCGTGGCGCTGGTCGATACACACGTCCACCTCAATTTTGACGCCTATGACGCTGACCGCGCAGACGTGATGAATCGCGCCCGCGCCGTCGGCGTCACACGGTTCATCATCCCCGGCGTTGATGAAGAGACCAGCCGTAACGCCGTGCGCTTCGCCTCGGAATTTCCGGGCGTGGTGTATGGCGCTGTCGGCTGGCATCCCAATAGCACGGTGGATTTCACGCCGGAGAATCTCGCGCTGGTGCGGGAGTTATCGTCCAAGCCGGGAATCGTCGCCATCGGGGAAATCGGGCTGGATTACCATTGGAACAAGTCGCCCAAGGCCAAACAAGCCGAGGTGTTCGAGGCGCAATTGGCCTTAGCGTCAGAGGTCGGCCTGCCAGTGATTATCCATAATCGCGAGTCCAGCGCCGATGTCATCCCGATGTTAGAGCGATGGGCGGCTTCGCTGACTGGCGACCTCAAGACGCGCCCCGGCGTGCTGCACAGCGTCTCCGCGCCATTCGACCTCGCCATGCGTGCGATTGAAGCCGGATTCTATCTGGGATTCACGGGGCCAATCACCTACAAAAACGCGGACGACACGCGCAAAATCGCCGCCGCCGTCCCATTAGAGCGCATCGTGGTCGAGACCGATGGGCCATATCTAACGCCCGCGCCCTATCGCGGTCAGCGCAACGAATCGGCCTATATCCCATATATCGTTGAACGACTGGCGGTGGTGCGTGGAATCAGCGAAGCGGAAGTCGAAGCCGCGACCACCACCAACGCCCAACGGTTATTCCGATTTTAACCGTGTGGGGGTGGCGTGCCACCCCCTTAAATGCTAAGCGGCGCGTTGCAGCATAAACCGGACACGCACGCTGGTAAAAATCAGCGCGAAAACCGCCGTCATGGTCAAGACAATGGATGGGCCAGCCGCGATGTCCAGATGATAAGAAATCAACAGTCCCAACGCGCCACAGATTCCACCCAATGCCGCTGAAATCATCATCATGTGATGGAGTCGCTTGGCGAGCATCTGCGCGGCGGCGGACGGCACAATCAGCATCGCCAGCATCAGCGCCACCCCGACCACCTGCAAGCTGGCGATAATCGTCACCGCGATTAGCGCCAATAACATCAAACGAAAACCCTCGGCGGGCAATTTCATCGTGAGCGCGAGATTCGGGTCAAAACTGATGATTTGCAGTTCTTTATACAGCAGCAGCACGACCAGCAATACAAACGCCGAGCAACCGACCATAATCCACAAATCGGACGGCTGAATCCCCAGCACGTTCCCAAACAAAATATGAACCAAATCGCGCCCATACGCCCGCTGGTCACTGCTGATGATCGCAATCCCCAGCGCGTACATCGCCACGAACACGATGCCGATGGCGGTATCTTCTTTGAGGCGTTCGCCCCGCGTCAGCCACCCGATTCCGAGCGACGACACCAACCCCGCCGCCAGTCCGCCGATGAATAACGCCCCACCGGACGCCCCGCCGCTGACGATATAGGCGATGGCGACTCCCGGCAAAATGCTGTGGCTCATCGCGTCACCGTAAAACGACATGCCGCGAATCACGACATAACAGCCAATCACGCCGCTGGTGA
>DAOTTP010000317.1:0-1985 GCA_034437835.1 Anaerolineae bacterium
GCGCCCGCCGTGGCCTTAGTCAGGTAAACCAAACCGCCAGCAACCGACAGGATAGCGCCGTCCACCAGCACTTCCTCCACATTGTTTTGGTATGGCACACCTTGCGAGAGGATTTTGGGGCTAAATTGCGTATTGACGGCCATTGTGTAACTCCTTATCTAGCGGGCTATGAACCCATCATCGGGACATTGTAGGCGATGGCTGCGGCGTCGGTGCTGCGAGAGACCAACGACATACGCATTGAACCGTAATACACGTTCGTTTCGGAGCCGGGGAAACGTTCAACCTCGAGGTTGAATGCACGTTTGAAGCCAAGTCCCCAATAACGCGGGTAAACCAGCAAGATGCTGCCACGGGTGTTGTTTTCCGGCGTCGTTACGGCGACCTTACCAGCGGTGTTCGAGGCCAGCATAAAGCCGCTTGTGAGCGCGTCAACGCCCCACAGTGTCGGGATTTTGCCGGTGGTGAATGTGGCAAAAGCGCCGCGCTCACTATCGGTCAAAAGCTGCACCAAACCGAGAGTTTGAAGGCGCGTGCCATTCGTCATGATAAACGCCAGTCGGGACGGGTCGGAGGTGAGTTTTGACGGCAACAGCGACAAGAGCGTGAGGAAGGTCGTGGGGTTGAGAATGTTTGCCGCATCAACCGAACGCGCCGTGTTCGTCACCAGCGGCAGCTTACGCATACCATTGATAGCGAGATAGTAAGGCCGCTCCAAACCCGTGCCGGGCGTCCCGTCAATGTTGTTGATGTTTGTCGAGGCGGTGGTAACGGTGTCGCCATTGATAAGGAGTTTTTCAATGGTTTCCGCTGCTACCATACGCATTTGATAGTCCACTTGGCTGGCGACCTCTACGAGGCTATCCTCTTCCAATTGGACTGTATACGCAGTCGCAAAACGCACCGGCGCGGCAGTGGCTTCAACGCGACCCGTTGAGAACGGGCTAATGTTATAAACCATCTCGGGGCGGCCTGTTGAGTCAACGTCGTTAGCCTCAGGCGTGCTGTAGGCAATAGGGTCACTGCCCTCAGTGGCGAAAAATGTCGAGTTCGTCCCCGGCATGATTTCTTTGGTTTCCAGACCTTTGGCCTGTAGTGTTTGCCAGATAGGCGTTTCGCGGGCGGCCTTCCAGATGTCTGTGCCATACCCGACGGCTACCCATTCTTGACCGAAACCAACGATGTTGGAGGCGTCAATTTCATCAGTTCGCCACGGCTTAATGGTACGCATAGCATTATGAGCCGCATAGTCGTTTTCGTAGTTGGTGGAATAGTCCTTTTCAGTGCGCCCCGCCAGCGTGCGTAACAACGCCGGTGACGGCTGACCGTTACCGCCCTGAAATTTCATCATTGCGGCCATACGCAAGGCGCTGGTCGGGAGGTGTGCGTAGCGATTTTCCTCACCCACGCTCACATTACCGGCCTTGCGTTCACCCGCGCTGCGCGTCCCTGCGGCTTGCACGAAACTCACACCATCCTCAGGTCGGGCAGCGGCGCGTCGGGCGGCGTCGACGGCAGCCTTAATAACGGCCTTGCGCTTGTCGGAGCTGGCTTGAATAGCGTCGGATCTGGCTTGAATAGCGCGGGCGACTTTGGTGGTGATGATCGAACGAAGTTCGTCGTCGGCCAATTTCTCATCAGCAACCAATTCCTCGACATCCGCCATCATAGCGGTTTCGATTTCGGGAACGTCTACGGAGGCGGGGACTAATCCCATCTCGGTAAGCAGATCCAGAATAATCGTCTTAATTTCGTCACGAGTCATTGTGACCTCTCCTTGTGCCGGTTTGTCGGCATTTACTTCATTCACGATAGGTAATTCGCTGACACTTGCATTTGTGCCGTCGCCTTCTTTAGCCGATGTCCCCATCAGCTCTGCAAAGGACGGCAGTTCGCCTATTGCCCGCGTGGTGCTAATTTGTGTACGCCCCGATGGGGTGGCGGGCGTGGGGGTGAGCGAGGCTTCGATGATGTACCAGCGGTTG
>DAOTTP010000318.1:0-9921 GCA_034437835.1 Anaerolineae bacterium
CGCATCGCATCGATTCACAACAAAGTGCCGCGTATGTCGCCCAAATCGCCACCGAAGCCGACCACTTATCGGGGATGGTCAACACCTTGCTCCATACCCTCACCCCGCCGCCAGATACGGATATGCCGCCAGACGATTCCCCTAAGAGGTTATGAGATGCCCAAAGCCGCCGTCCTTGCCCTCGCCTTGCTGATGCTGTGCCTGAGCAGCGCAGCCCAATCCTCAGAGCAATTTACCGCAGGCGGCGTGACCTATACCGTCGAAAAATTGACCGACGCCAATTACCCCGTCGCGCTGGCCTTCGCCCCCGATGGCCGCTTGTTCTATACCGAAAAAGTGACGGGGAACGTGCGCGTCATCAGCGCCGACGGCGTGCTACAAGCCCAGCCGGTCATCACGCTAGAGGTCGACTCGCTGGTCGAGCGCGGCCTACTGGGGATTGCGATTGACCCGACCTACGCCGAAAACGGTCACATCTGGGTCTTCCGCACCGCGCCCGGAACTGCCCGCGATTACCCCGCCAATCAAGTCATCCGATTCACCGAATCCGACGGCGTGGGTAGCGACCCAGAAATTATGCTGGCCGTCCCGCTGGTCGGCGGCACGCTGATTCACAACGGCGGCAACCTGCATTTTGACCGGCGCGGACGCCTGTACGTGTCGATTGGCAATTATGAAAATCCGGCCAACAGCCAAGACCTTGACGTATTGCCGGGGAAAATCCACCGATTTGACGTGACCGCCGAGGGACTCGTCCCCGCCGACGGCAACCCGTTTGAAGGCAGCAGCATCTACGCATACGGGTTGCGGAATCCATTCGATTTTGACTTCATGCCTGATGATGACCGCACGCTGATTTACGCCAGCGAAAACGGTGAGGAATGTGACGACGAAATCAACCTGATTCTGCCGGGGCTGAATTATGGGGCAGGCGAGGGTTATGTGTGTGGCGGAACGGCGGCGGGCGTTGATTTATCGTCCTATCAGCGCCCGCTTTTGAGTTTTACGCCCACCGAAGCGCCAACCGGCGTCTTGGTCTATCCCAACCCAGATGTCGCGGCGTGGTATGGCAAGCTGATGTTCTGTATCTGGAATGACGGCTACCCGTCGCTCCGGCTGGTGACGCTGAATGAGACGCGCACCGAGGCCGTGACCGTGACCGAACTCCCATTGGGGGCGGGGCGATGCCGTATCGACATCGCCGCCGCGCCGGATGGGTCACTGGTGTTTAGTTCGGTCAACGAGGACGGCGGCCAACTCTGGAAGCTGACGCCGCGCTAGAAAATGAATTTTCTAGCGGTGAGGTCACATCTCTTGCATTTCGGGTGGAGCATCCTCAATGACTTCTTCGTTGGTATCCAACAAAATATACCGCCGAATCGGCTTGAGCCGTAACAGGGTGTTGGGATAATGCTCGCCCAACCATTGCGCACTCTGCTCCAATTGGCGCAAGCCGTTCATCATCGCCTCGCCTTCTTCTTGACCAAAGCGGTAATGGAAGAAATACGGGTTCGCCTCCAACCAGCTGAGGATGACGCGGGCGCTGGCCGCAATCTCTAACGGAGCATGGGCGCGACGCAGCCGCACCAGCGGCTTGACCGGCAACTTCAGGTTACGGTTGAACACGTCCATCATCACTGGGCGATGGAACAACTTGCTCAGGCCGTGCTTATCGAGGATATCGACATCGCCGGGGATAGCGATTTGCACCCCGCCGAGGGTGTGCAGTTCCCATTTGAAGTCGAACGTCTCGCCGATATACGGCTGACTGCGGATGCGGCGCTCATCTTCGGGAATGAGTTCGGTAATCCTGTCCATGATATAGTCCGCGCCCTCTTGCAGCAATTCTTTGCGCGATTTTCCGGGGACATCGACCTGTACCGGCGGGATGAGATTGCCGATATTCATGGTCAAGCGTGGGCGGCGGAAACGCGCAATTTGCGCCAACGCGCCTTCGATTCCGCCAAACCCGATGGGGACGATGGGCGCTTGCCCTTTATTCGACAGCCACGCCACGCCCTGACGCGCTTGGCGCAAGGTCGTCTCCCAGATGCCGCCTTCGGGGAACAGCCCGACCACGCCGCCCTGATGCAGCACATCGAGCGCCTTGTTCATGCCGTCTCTATCCATGCTGCCGCGCTTGATGGGGATGATTCCCCACAGATTCGCCATCCAGCGGTAGCGTGGGTCAAGCGGGATGTCACCCGCCGCCATGATTTCGATAGGGTACGGGGTATAGGTCGCCATCAAGCCGACCTCGACCACTGCGATATGATTGCCGACTAGAATCAGCGGGCCTTTAAGTGGGAGATTCTCACGCCCGGTGATTTGGGTACGCATCGCCAGCGCCCCCACTGCCCGCCCGAACAATCGGAGCATACCGCGCAGGAGTTGACGACGAGGATAACGGAGACGAGGTGCTTTGGGTTCTATCGAGTCAGTCATAGGGGCTTATCCTAGCTTATTCGGTCTTACGCAGTGCCAGAGGCGCACCATAAGCGGTGCGTTGGCTGGTAGCGACGGCTTGGGCGGTCACGGGCAAATCAACATAGAGGCCGCCGCACGGCAGGACATCTTCGCCGTCCGGCATCATCTGATAGACTTCTACCCGCACGCGCACAGCCGTGTACGGCTGCGGCGTCAAGCTGAAGGCGTGGCTTTGAGGTGTGCTGCCCACCATCAGCGACGCATCCTGAGTCTGGCTGGGGTCGGCGTTGACGGCGGATAGGCGCACCAACAGGTCAGCGCCGCCATTCAAGCCCTCAGCATCTTCATCTTCCAACGATGCGCCCACGGTGATTTCGGCCTTGCGACCCGCCACCAGTGGTTGCGACGTGACCAGCACGAGGCGGGCGGCGATGTCGGTGTTTGCGCCGCCATACTGGGTCGGCGCACCCCCTTCGGCGTCGTAACCGAGCAGTTCTTCGGCGGCGCGGCGACCCGCATCGGTCAGGCGATAGCTTTCTGCCGAGTCCATCTGGACATAGCTCTTGGTGACAAGGCGGCGGATGGCCTTACCGAACGTCACAGAGCCAACGCCGAGTTCATCTTGTAGAAGGTCCACCGAGGCGGAAAAATCGGGCTGCTCAATCAGATAGCGCAAGGTATCGAGCGCGCCGGGCAGCGGTTCTAGCGTTTTGAGGTGAAAGGGAAGTTCCATATCCATCCGTCTGTGCTATGGGTGCTTATGATTAGGGGGGTGGTTTGTTTGACTATTAGTGTAACACCCGTCATGACTTTTCGATATTGAAATGCCTTAAACCAATTCCTATCTTAAACAACCTGTGTTAAGTTGTAGGGACAAGCTTAGATAATCTGTGTTAAGTGGATAAGGCCTGCCTTGTTCAGGTTAAGCAATAGAAATACAAGGAAAACGCCCAAATGCGCCTTTCGCGTTTAGATTTGACCGTGGCGGCGGTGGCGCTGATTGTGGTGCTGACCATCGCAGCCTCACTCGCCCTGATTCAACCGCCCAGCGCCCCATTGCGTGTGGCCTACCTCGCCCCTTCGCTCAAAGCGCCGCAAAATATTTGGTTGGTTGACCCGACCAAGCCGGACAGCGCCACCCAAGTCACGTTCAGTGATTTCGGCGTGTATGATTATGCCCCTTCCCCCGACGGGCGCTATATCGCCTATGCCGAACGCCAATCAGGGGAACAGGAGTATCATGTTGACCTGATGCTGTTGGACATCTTCGACGGTGGGGTGCAGCGCCTGACCACCTGCGCCGCCGATGGCGCGGATTGCACCACCCCGGCATGGCGTTCAGACGGCGGGCAAATCGCTTATATGCGGCGCAACGCCGACATCTTGGGCGATGGTAGCCTCGCGCCGCCCAAAATCTGGCTGATAGATACGCCGCTTTCCGCCACCCGCCAAACCTATCCCATGTTCAACGACAACCAGACCACCGGTAGCCAGCCGGTCTACAGCGGGGATGGACGGCGGCTGGCCTTTTATGAACACAGCGGCGGGGGCGTGATGGTGTTTGATTTCAACCCGCCCACCGAGTCTGACCGAATCCGATTCATCCCGGCAGACAACGGCTCAACGGGGGCGCTTTCGCCGGATGGGGAACGACTCATCACCTCGAATCTGGTGATGGCGGGCGAGGCCAGTGTGCGCTCGGCGCTGGTTCTGGCAAATCTGGTCAACGGCACATTGGACGATTTGCTGCCGGATGGTCAGAGCAGTGACGGCATCTCGGCGGCGTGGCATCCCGACGGGACGCGAGTCGCTATCACGCGGCAATACCTAGACGAATCGCGCTATACCGTCGGGCAACAGGTCTATGAGATCAATTTGGCCGATCAGACGCTGACTCCGCTGCTGGTCGATACTGCCTATACCCACGGCAGCATCGCCTATAGCCCTGACGGGGGTTATTTGCTGGCGCAACGCTATCAATTGGGCGGGAGTGCGCCGGGGGTGTGGGTGCTGGACATCGCCACAGGCATTGTGACCAACATCGCATCAGATGCCTACCTACCGATGTGGGTTGCGGCGATAGAGTCGTGACGTGGGGTAATCATCACCGCCATTATCCCCCATCGTCTATCACGTCGTCGTCCTCACTACCATCATCTGTCATGTCGTCGTCCTCACTACCATCGTCGTCCTCACCACCAGAGTCGTCATCATCATCTCCGTCATCGCCATTGTCCTCTGTTGGTGAGACTGTTTCACCGCCGCCACCCGTCGTCCCGCCCCCGCCGCCCGATAGCGTGGCGGGGGCCGCTGGGGTGCTGCCAGTGGTTGTAATGGTCGGTTTGCGCGGCAAGAAAATCTCTTGACCCACGCGCATCAAACGCGGGTCGGTGATGCAGTTCACTGTCTGCGCCTGTGCCAGCGTCGCGCCGGTATTGAGCGCCAACGCTGACAACGTATCGCCGCTTTTGACAAAATAACTCACCCAGTCGTCTGGGGCGCTCACGGCACACCCCAATGGCGAAACTGTCCCATCAACCGATGTGGGCGATGTGCTGGGCGTTGGCGTCACGGATGGTGAGGGGCTACCCGTCGGCGTCGGCGTCGGGGTGGAGGTCAACCCGGCTGTCATGGGGGTTAGCGTCTCGCTATAGGCTGGGGTTGGGGTATAGGTGTTCAAGGTCACAATCCCTAGCACTGTTAACATCACTGCCGCCGCTGCCGTCAAAAGTCGTCTGGCGGGAAATCGAACCACCTTTTTATCCGGCATTCTTACGGGTATAGGCGGGGCGTGTTGTAGCGCTAAGAGGACTTTGGCGCGGGCGCGTTCACGCGCAGCATTGACTTCCCTGACTGGGTAAACCGATGCGCGATGGGCGACCTGTGCGCTTTCCAGCATCGGGCGCAGTTGCGCGGCGATACGCACTGGGTAGTGACTCAACAATGTCTCTATCGGTTGACCGAGGCTGAGGCGGTCTACGCTCTCGTTGAAAGCATCTAATAATTCGCGGTTAGCGGCCATAATCTTTTACGCGCTCTCTTCCAGCGACCCATGCGCGAGGATGCTCCGCAGGGTCTCGACGGCACGCCATTGCAGTGACTTGATGGCGCTGACTGATTTTCCCATGATGTCCGCCGTCTCTTGCAAACTCAACTGCTGGCCGAAACGTAGCACTAAAACCTCTTGTTGGTCTGCCGCCAGCATCCGCACCGCATTTTGGGCGCGTTGATTGCTGACGGTCTGTAAAAATTGTACTTCCGGTTGCTCATCCGTCGGGGCGCTAATCCAGTCATCAAGGATGGTTTCTGGCAGTTTGGCCTGTGCGCCATAGTAATCGGCCACTGTCCCGCGTGCGACCTTAAACAGCCACCCGCGTAGGCTATCTCGCGGTGGGTTCGCGCCGCGTAGCGCGCCAATCAAGGTCACGAACACATCTGCCGCGAGGTCTTCAGCAGTCATCGCCTCACCGACCCGAAGCCGGATGTACTGATAAATTGGGGCGAAATAGGCATCGTAAATCCGCATGATTGCAACTTGATCACCACCCCTCGCTTGTGCCAGCAGTCGGTCTTCGGTGGATAAATCAGGCAAAATGAGCAAAGGGATCATAGCGGCACGGGGGTTAATCAGCGGTCATTAGAGTATAGGCCAGAACGGGCGCGGGATAATAGACATTGCAACATATCTAGGATGGGGTGTGATTTAACTGATAATCGACCAAAATCACACCCCATCTGAACGGATGTGGGGGCGAGCAAGCCCGTCCCCTGACGATAACCGTTAGCGATTCGAGCCGAGATTTGTGGCGAAATCATCCTCGCCGCCGCCGTGGTCGCCGCCGTCGTCATCACCACCATTGTCGCCATCTTCGTCTTCGCCGCCGTCGTCATCACCACCATCGTCGCCGCCGTTGTCATCACCACCATCGTCGTCACCGTTGTCATCGTCGTCACCGTTGTCGTCGTTGCTGTCATCATCTCCGTTATCGACGCTACCGCCCGATGAGATAGAAACAGGGGTATAGAGTTCACTACCCACGGTGATGAGGTTGGCATCGGTGATGCAGTTGGCCGACATCAGGTCAGCGAGAGAAATGCCCGCCGCCGCTGCAATCCCGCTTAGGGTATCACCGCTATTGACTTCATACGAATACCAGTCAGAGGGTGTGACATCACATAGGCTGGAATCCTCTTCATCCCCACCGTTGTCTACGTCATTGCCAGAGTCATCATCGCCGGAGTCATCGTCCTCGCCATGACCCAACAGATCGTCGTCTTCAAAGTCGTCGTCCACATCGTCAACGCTATCCACTGGCTCAACCGAAATGGCGACGACTACGCCGTCCACATCGTCAAATACGACCTTCACCAACGCGCCGACCACGATTTCGTCATCGTTATCTAGTACCGCTTGGCTGACATCTACCGTCACGCCGCCGACCACCATAATCGACCCTTCAAACGAGTCCAGTGTACCAACCAACGTGAAATTTTCGAGGTCATCCCCGCCATCTTCGCCGTCATTCTCATCTTGATTGTCGTCGAACTCAACGCTCAGGGCTTGCGCCGTGCCAGACTCGGTGATGATGAATTCAATCCGCACCCAAGCGCCGACTTCTAGCGTGCCTTCGGTGTCGATTTCCGCAGTGCTGATGTCAAAGACCGCGCCCGCAACTGTGATGGTCGTGCCGTCAATGGCTTCGATATTGCCATAGGCTACCGCGCCTTCGATTTCAGTCTCATCGCCGTTATCATCCGCACCATCTTCGCCAACATCACCGGCCTCAATTTTATGGACGGTCAAGACCCCGCCTTCAAATGTGAAGCGGAGTTCGGTCTGTGTGCCGACTTCCAACGCCACATCATCATCAGATACCGCGCCGATGAGGTTAAAGGATAGGCCGCCGATGACCGCAGTCTCCGTGCTAACCGATTCCAACGCGCCAGTGATTTTGCCCACGCCGACCATTGAGGCGGGATCGGTAGTATCAACATAAGTAGCGATTAACGCCCCGCCAGTGGCAGTAAAACCGACTTCGGCCAGTACCCCCGGCTCCATCACCAGATTATCGTCAAAACCGGCGGAGGTAATATCAAAGGTTAGGCCGGAAACCGTCAACTGGGTCCCGTTCAGGGCTTCTAGTGTGCCGGTATATTCGCCGGTTCCAGTGGAGTCTTGAGCGATGGTCAGGGCGGCACTGGTCAGCGTCAAGGCTGCCAGCATGATAGAGATGAGAACGCGCTTGAAAGACATATTAGGTAAACCTCCGTTGGTTTAGGTAAATAGGGCAGAAAGTATGGCTATGCTGTGAAGTCCACCCTACACCAATACCGTCTGAAAAATCGCAAAAAAGTTGCGGTCAGTTTTGTTAAATGATTGGTGCGGTCAAGGTTTGTATTCCAGAGAAAGAACAATAATTCTATGATTAAGGTTAGAAGTGAGCAGTTTACAGTGGGCGGTCAGGCGTATGGATGATTTACATTTCCCACGTTAAGAGGCTAAGCGGCACGGGGGTTAATCAGCGTCATCTAGACTATAGGCCAGAACTGGCGGGGAATAATAGACGAGTAGGGATGATAGGAGAAAAGCGGACGCCCCAGATGGGGCGTCCATACAACACTAGCCATCTTTTCATCCACGCCATAAGATCAAACAGGGATGAGGATAACTATTAGCGATTCAAGCCGAGAGGCGTGGCGAAATCATCCTCGCCGCCGTGGTCGCCGCCGTCGTCATCGCCATCTTCGTCTTCATCTTCTTCATCTTCGTCGCCGTCATCTTCACCGCCGCCGTCTTCATCGCCATCTTCGTCTTCGTCGCCGTCTTCATCGCCGTCGTCATCGCCGCCATCTTCGTCGCCGTTTTCGTCTTCGTCATCACCATCTTCGTCGCCGTCTTCATCCGCATCGCTGCTTGATGAGATCGAAACAGGCGTATAGAGTTCATAGCCCACGGTGATGAGGTTGGCATCGGTGATGCAGTTGGCCGACATCAATTCTGCTAAAGAGATACCCGCTGCTATAGCAATCCCGCTCAGTGTGTCGCCGCTTTGGACTTCATACTCGTACCAGTCGGACGGGTTTTCGCATATATCGCCGTCGTCGTCGCCCTCTTCGTCGTCGCCCTCTTCTTCGCCCTCTTCACCATCGTCGTCCGAGTCATCGCTGTGAGGGATCACGAAAATCGCCACAACCTCATCGTTCACATCGTCAAAGATGACCGTGACATAGCCGCCAATCATGAGATCGTCGTCGTTGTCGATCACGGCAAAGCTGACATCAATCGTCACGCCGCTGACCACCATCGTCGAACCTTCATACGACTCCAGAATGCCGGTCAGGGTCAGATACGGCTGATCCTCATCGTCCTCATCATCCTCATCCGGGGTCTCGATCTCGTCATCGTCGCCTTCAACATAGACTGCGTAGGCGCTGCCGTCTTCGTTCGTGATAAATCCGAGTTCGACCCATGCGCCGACTTCCACCAAACCGCTGATGTCCGCCTCTGTGATGTCGAACTCTGTGCCGCTGACCACGATAGTTGTCTCGTCAAGCGCTTCTACAATCCCGTGGATTTCTGAGATAAACGGCTCATCGTCATTTTCCTCATCGTCCTCTTCCACCGGCATATCCCAAGCCCAGACGCCGCTGGCCGTGAATACGCCATCAGCGAAGCTGAACTCAACTTCTACCACCGAGCCGACTTCATAAATCACATCGTCATCAAACCCATCAGCCTCAACGCTGAAGCTCAGGCCGCCAACCGTGACTGACTCCGCGCTCAGGGCTTCCAACGCGCCGACCAGATAGCCACTGCCGCTACCCTCTTCGGCGTCATCAACAAAGGTCGCGGTCAAGATGCCATCGCTGGCGGTGAAGCTAATTTCAGCCACCAGACCCTGCTCCCACGCGACATCATCATCTGGCGTCACGCCAGACACATCAAAAGTCAGGCCAGAAACCGTCAATAAATCACCGTTCAGGCTTTCCACACTGCCGCTATATTCTCCGGCGGCGGTCAGGGCGTCTTGGGCGGCAGTCAGGGCGACGCTGGTCAGCATTAAGGCTGCCAGCACGATAGAGATGAGAACGCGCTTGAAAGACATCTTAGGTAAACCTCCATAACTTCGATAGGTAGAACGGAAAGGGTCGATAGGACGTAAAATTTGCCCTATACCCATATCGTCTGAAAAATCGCAAAAAAGTTGCGGCCAGTTTTGTTAAATGATTGGTGAAGTCGAGGTTTGTATTCCGAAATACGAACAATCGTGCTATAATCAGCGTTGAAAGTGGGCAGTCAGGCGTGCATTTCCCATGTTACGCCTAATGTGAAATGAAAGCGCCCCGATAGATACTGTTCAGACTCATCCGCCGCCCAGCACTAAAGTGCCGGGCTGAGGGAAAACAAAGTCCACTAAAGGGACTCTTTTTTTCCGACTCATGAACCAAGCAACCCACTTTAGTGGGTTTTGCAGTGCATTAGACGGGGGTTTT
>DAOTTP010000319.1:0-6767 GCA_034437835.1 Anaerolineae bacterium
GGGTCTTGCCACTTCCCCTCTGACGGAAAGCTGAATTCACCGTAGCTGGGGACATGATGACCCGGATGGGGCGCGTACTGCGCGTCGTTCCAGATATAAAACGTGGTCTCGTCGCTCCACGCCTCAATCACCAACACCGCCGGTTGAATCCCGTGTTTCAGTGATTGTTCGACTTCATGCAATACCCGCGCCTGTGAATTCCATTCGTTGCTGCTCATCCACAAGCCAAACGACCACTGCGGCGGCAGCAGCACAGGACCAGTCGCTTGCGCGAATTGCCCGACAATCGCATACGGGTCATCGCCGTGGTAGGGGATGAGTCGGAGCGTCTCGTCCGCGCCGAGGTCGGCTTCCAACGTCCAACAGTCGGGTTGGGCGGCGGCCAAGTCAAATTGCATCCAACGCAAGCTATCCACAAACACGCCGTAGCCGTTGGATGCCTCGGCTGACCACGCCAGTAAGAACGGGATCGGCATGTAGGTGCGCTGGCCGTGATTTTTATACTGCTCATAACAGCGCACATCCATCACATTGCCACGCTGATTCAAGGCGTTAAAGCGTTCGCCCAAGCCGTAAAAACCGTCATCTGCCGCACACGCCACGCTGAAGCGCACCCGCCGCGCCCGTCTCCCGTCGGTCAACCACTCCAAGCGGATGATTTTCGGCAGTCCGACTGCGCTTAAGCCTTCGGAATCGCGGCGGAGAGTCAGTGCGCCGTCGGTTTGCGCGGCCACGCCACCGCCCGAAACCCACGCCTCGCCCATCAGCGCAACCGGCTCCGATAACACGTCATCGGCCTCAATCCAATATGTCAGGCGCTGACCGAGGGCGGGCGCTGTCAGTGGTGCGTGCCAGACATCTTGCTCAACGCGCACGATACGCTCTAGATATTCCGCGCCGACGCCTTCTTCAAAAACCGGCTGCCAGCCAGCGATATTGCGCGCCTCAACGATGGGTTGGGCTACGCCATCAATCGTGGAATGCACCACGACACGCCGCGCCGCTCCGACCGGACGGGTGGCGATGCCGATGGTGAAAGATTCCCCGGCCAATGGGCGGCGCGGAAAGCGCTCCTCTGGCAATTGTTCGTAAGGATGTTCTTGTCCGTAAGGGGTATGAACCACCGTGAGCGAGGTCATGAGGCAGACTCTTTCTGGTGAATAGCGGCGTCAAGGATGAGGTACATCGCGTGTGACCACAACAGCGGGCTGGCGGATGTCCCCCATTTTTCGACCCAGCCATCATAATAACTTGCGTCTAAAAGATGATGCGCGACTTGCTCTGGCAGATGACCGTCAGGCGTGGCTTGTGCTGTAATCCAATCCCGCAACTGGCGGGCATCGTCCAAGCGGTTGAGTTCGACATAGACCCAGCCGAGCCACGCCGCTAGCAGCAACCACTCGCCGCCGCCAAAATACGTGTCATCACGGTAACGGTAAACGCCGCCGCCAGTAACGTGCAAATCACGCTCAATTTTCGCTAAAGTCGCCAAGAAAAGCGGGTCGTTTACGTTCACTAACCCAAACGGCACTGCTGACCACAGCAAACTCGAATCGACAGCCTTGCCCGTCGCGGTTTGGTCTTCTGGAATAAATTTACTCAGCCCGCCGTATTCGCCCACACCATGAGCTAAGGCGTGGGCGCGAATCGACGATAACAAGTCGGATGACACAAGGTCGGTGTCATAGTCGCTAACGGCTTGTAATCCGCCATATAAAGCGGCCAGCGTCGCGGTATGAACGCGGTCACGATATTCTTCCCAACAATCATAATTAGGCGATTGCCACAGCGCACCCAAATAATCGACTAAGATTTTGACGGCGGGGCCTACCTCTGACCATAAGGCAGGGTTGATGACGCGGCAGTGTTGCACCAAAACCCATAACCACGCCCCATAGCCGTCTAATTGAAAATCCGGCCACTCTTCTTGACCCAGCGTCCCGTCCAGCGAGAAGCGAGTCGGAAGGTAATCTTGTTCGACCAGCGTTTCGCCCCGTCTCAATTTTGCCAGCAACGCATCGACCTTCGCCTCGTGATGTAGCAAGGTGGTCGCCGCCCAACGATGAAACGCTCCGGCGCTGTCATGGTGATGGACGGTATCCATCGCGTGGGCAATCCAAGCCCCGTCACGCAGCCAAGAATACCCGTACTGCGAAAAGGTTGGCGAGGCGACATAGCCGCCGCTGGCGGCTTGGCCGCGTCGAATCACGTCAAGGCTGATTTGGCGTAAATCACTGGTCATGAGGGTATCCATTCGTGAAGCGGCTGGGATTGGGCTTCCCCAATCCCAAGTCCGACAATCCATCAAAAGTTACTGAATCAGGCCGTCAAGTTCGGTCTTGGCCTGATCCAACGCCTCTTGCGCGGTCAATTCACCATCCAACACGCGGGTGATGAGGGCGTTCACGGCGTCCTGCATCTCATTTTGGCGCTCAATCACGGGCGGGGTGACTGGGTTTTCCAATGCTTGGAAGACAGCGGCGCGGTTGGCCGGCGGGGTCTGCTCCAGATAAGCGGCGAAGTATTCCGGCTTATCCAACGCAGGGAGTTCCCAACTGCTTTCCACACGCACATTGGCGGCGGTTTCGCTGGCGGTCAAGAACTCAGACCAAGCAGCGGCGGCTTCTGGGTTGGCGCTGGTCGCAGAGACGCCGACGCCGTTGGCGAAGAAATGATTGGCGTGCTGGTTAATCGCCGGTTCGACCTGCACATCCCACGCGAACGGTGCATCTTGGAACGCACCGAACATCCAGATGCCCGTGACCAACATGCCCAGCTTGCCGCTGAGGAACAATTCGCTGTCCGACACGCCCGAAAGTTCCGCCGCGCTCGGCATGAGTCCGCCGTCGATGAAACCAACCATCGTCGAGAGCGTATCGACGCACGCTTGAGAGTTAATTGTCGATTCGGTCATCTCTGCATTGAAGAATTGGCATTCACCATTCTGAGCGGCCTTCTTATAGAATTCCCAGAACTGCACCGGGGAGAACACGCCCCACACATCGTCGCCCAGAGCGCGGATGCTCTCAGCGGCGGCGGTGGCGTCCGCCCATGTCCAATCGGCTGACGGATAAGCGATGTCAGCTTGGTCGAACAGGTCGGCGTTGTAGAACATCAAGACGGTTGAGAAGGTCTCTGGCAAGGCGAGTTGTGCGCCTTCATATTGGAAGGCTTCTAAGGCGCGGGGATAATACGGGGCGTCACCGGTCAGGTATTCGCTGATGTCCAACAGCGTGCCGTTGGCGGCATAGGTCACGAAGTTCTCGTAATTCAACTCGAACACGTCCGGCGTATCACCGCTGACGACATCGGCTTGCAGCAGTGTGAAGTAATCGGCGAACGGCGCGGTCGTCACCTCAACCGTGATGCCCGGGTTGGCCGCTTCAAACGCGGCGATGATGGTGTCGAGTTCATCCAAATAATCGGGCGCAGCTGAGAATGTGAAGTAACGCACGGTCACATCGTCTTGGGCGGCGGTAGGCAGGATGCCGATGGACAGCACAGCCAGCATCACGAGTGCAAAGAACAGTCTTGCGGGTTTGTGAAACATGATTTTTCCTTCTTACGTATGTTGACGACACTTGCAAATGAACGTTCCATTTCACCCCGTGATCGCACTATTGTGCGGCACACGGCGTGGCGAAACCAAAGTTAAGCGGGCTTGTTCAGCCCTTGATACCGCTGCTAATCACCCCGCTGACGAACCAGCGTTGTGCCAACAGATACACCACCAAAATCGGCAGCACCGCGACCACCGACCCTGCCATGACCATATTCCACTCGGTCAGGGCGCGAGGGCCAGCTTGTAAGGTCGCTAGTGCTACGGGTAGCGTCATGACTTCTGCACGGCGGGCGGTGAACAACGGCCATAGGTATGCATTCCATGATCCCATGAAGCTGAATACCGCCAACGTAGCAAGCGCGGGCTGCGACAACGGCAGCACGATGCGCCAGAAGATAACAAAGTGATTTGCGCCATCAACGAAGGCTGCTTCTTCAAAGTCTTTGGGTAGACCCAAGAAGGACTGGCGCAACAGGAACACCCCAAACGTGCTAAACAAACTCGGCACAATCAAGGCGGCATAGCTGTTCACCCATCCCAGTGACCGGACGAGGATGAACTGCGGGATGACCAGCACGACAGCTGGAATCATCAGCGTGGCAAGGTATAGCACGAACACGGTATCGCGCCCGCGCCAGCGCATCCGGCTAAACGCATAGGCGGCCATCGCGGCGATGATGATTTGTCCGACCGTGCTGACCACGGCGACGAAGACACTATTAAACGCGGTGCGACCCAAGTCTATGCGGTCTGCCAACTGCGTGTAGCTCTCAAACGTCAGCGGATTCGGAATCCACTGTGGCACGGTTTGTAAGATGTATTGTTGCGGCTTGAGCGATGTACTGAGCATCCACAAGAACGGCAACACCATCAGCGCAATCAAGACAATCATCAGGCCGTATTGCCCGACGCCGCGCACCAGTCGCGTAATGACTGTCGGTGCGGCGACTGGCTTACGAGTGATGGGTAGGTTACTCGGCTTCATAATAGACCCACCGTTTCTGTAAGCGCAGTTGGACGAGCGTGATGATGAAAATCAGTCCGAACAGTACCCATGACATCGCGGAGGCGTAACCCATGCGGTTGTAGCTAAAGGCGTTTTTGACGACTTCGGTCACGATGACCTCCACTTGTCGGTCGGCTGCGCTGTCACGCATCGGCATCAACCAGACTTGCTCAAACATCTGGAAGTAGTTAATCAAGAGCGTGATTAGGACGAAAAACATGGTTGGCGATAATAGCGGCAAGGTGATGTGGCGCACGCAACGCCAAGGACTCGCGCCGTCGATGCGGGCGGCCTCATAAAACGTCTCTGAGATGCTTTGTAATCCGCCCAGATAGAGCAGGGCGATATACCCGACATCTTTCCATACGCTGGTGATGACCATAGCGACCACCGCCGTCCCCGGCTCGAACAACCATGCCGGGCCTTGAATGCCCGCTAACCCTAATGTGTAATTCATCAGGCCGTAGGATGGGTTGAATATCCATTTCCAAATCAGCGAGACGACCACCCATGACGCGACTACAGGCAGAAAACTCGCGGTACGCACGATTAACATCCCGCGCACCTTCTGATTGAGCAGTAACGCCAACCCTAATCCCAGCACGAACACACACGGCACGTATAAGACGATAAAGGTCAGGGTATAGCGTAGCGCCGACCAGAACGCATCGTCTTTCAGCAACTCAGCAAAATTATCAAACCAGATAAATTTGGGCGGTGATAATAAATTCCAGTCGTTAAAGGCATACCAAAAGGACGACACAATCGGCAGCACGATAAACACCAACAAGCCAATCAGGCTGGGGCCAAGAAATGCCGCCACCCATGCCCATTTGCCCCATCCGCGCTGATCAACCATTGTCATCATCTTTCACTCAGTGAAATAACTAACCTAAAAAAAGTCAGGCTTCAACCCGTGCTTCAATCGTTGGCGATTCGAACACCTTACTAATCACGACGCTGGCTGCGCCTCGCGCCCAAGCTCGGTCATCGGTCGGCTCAATCACGATTTCGACCTGATCCAACAAGCCATTAAAGGTGTGCTGCCGTAGCGCCGCCATCATCGGCTCGACGCGATACTCTCCCGCGACAATCCCCTCACCGCTGATGATGACCAATTCTGGGCTGATGATGTTAACCATGTTGGCGATGCCGATGCCGAGAATCCTGCCGCTATCGGCTAAGGCACGCACGGCGGCCTGATTGCCGTCGTTCGCCTGATTGATGACATCGGCAAGGGTTTTGGCGTTGGGGATGACGGCCACCACTGCCGGGTCAGCCGCAATATCTTCCAACGTGCGAGCCATTCCCGCGTCATCCAACATCACGGTATGCCCGAACTCGCCCGCGCCGCCGAATGCGCCTTGATATAACTGACCGTTGATGACCATGCCCATCCCGATGCCGCGACCAATCGTCATGACGATGAAGTGATTACGGTTGTAGCCCGCGCCAAACAACTGTTCGGTGATGGTCAAGGTATTCACATCGTTCTCAACATAGACCGGAAGTTGTGTGCGCTCCTGTATCAATTTGGCGAGTGGGACATCGCGCCAACCAAAAAACGGGGAGTGGCGCACCACGCCGGTCTGACCGTCAATCACCCCGGCCAGACCGATACCAACGCCGAACAACTGGCTACGGTCAATTCGCGCCTCCGCCAGCGCAATTTCAATCACCGACGCCAAAATTTTGCTCAGATGGGCGGGGTTATCGTCAAAGTCAAAGTTGTAATCGCGGTAATACAGCACATCGGTCTCAAAGTTGGTGACAGCAGCGACGACGCGATTTTCCATCAGCTTCAAACCGAGCGCGTATCCTGCGGTTGGGTTCAATCGTAAAATCGTCCGTGGCCGACCGCCGGTGCTTTCCTCGTCCTCTTGTTCCAACAACCAACTTTGCTCAAGCAATTCGCTCACAATCTGAGAGACTGCCCCGACGCTCAAACCAGAGACATCGGTCAATTGTTTGCGCGCAACGCCGCGCTCCCGCCGAATAATGTTCAGCAGCAGGTTGCGGTTCATCTCTTTGATTAAATTTCGGTTGCCACGAACAATCGTATTCATTATGGCTTTTATCACTGAATGAACTATCTTGCCTTTAATATAATCTGCTTCAGATGGTTTGTCAAGCGCAATGTCGTTTTACTGTTTTTTGGTAACTACTCAACCCCTATTTGAGGGGAAAACGAGGTTTTGA
>DAOTTP010000320.1:0-17224 GCA_034437835.1 Anaerolineae bacterium
GGGAACAGGTCACGGGCGCGGCGTGGACTGCGGAGTCGGGCGTGGTCGAGAAGTCGGCGCGTCAGGCGCTACGAGATGAGATTGACGCGCAGGTCGCGCACCTGTTCGGCTTGTCGTGGCCGGAATTTGAACACATCTTGCGGACGTTCCCGCTGGTTTTCCCCAATACAGCGGCGGGCGCGGCACGCCTCAAAGGGTTAGAACGGGCGTATGTGATGGTGGGAGGGTGATACAAACACCCCCTTTTCCGAGATGAAGAAGGGGGTGTTGGAGGTCGGCTTACGCCTCGTCGTCCACGCGGGTAGCGGTCTTGCGATCCGGCTTGGCGGGCGAAACCTTAATCGGCTGGTTGCGGATACGGGTATTCTTGAGCGCCTTCATGACGTGTTCGGCCTCGTTGCTCGGCACATCGACCAGCGTAAAGCGGTCAAAAATCTCGATTGCGCCGATGGACTTGCCGGAGATTTCGGCTTCATTGGCGATTGCGCCCACGATGTCGCCGGGGCGCACGCCGTCATCACGACCCACGTCGATATACAGACGAGTCATGCCGCGCTCACGGTCAAAGCGCGGGGGTGCGCCATCATCACGGCGCTTGCGTGGCGGGCCATCGCGGCGATTCTCGCCACCATCACGCCCGTTATCGCGGTCATAGCTGCGGCGCTCTGAGGCGGGTTCTGGCTTGGAGAGGTTGTCCTCTTCCGGCGCGGGGGTGACGCCCAACAGCATCTTAAACGCAGCGGCTGCCAAGTCAATCGGGCTAAATTCCTCGCCCAATTCGCTCGCCATCAACAGATATGGCTCCAAGCCTTCTTCTGTGATGGTTTCGCGCAGGGATTCTTTAAAGCGCTCGTGGCGGCGGGTGATAACGTCCCCGATGGTCGGGATTTGCGCCCGCTCCATGGGGGCTGAACTCAGCCGCTGAATGACTTGCAAGAGGCGACGCTCACGCGCTGTGACCAAGGAGACGGCAATCCCGGTACGGCCTGCACGCCCGGTACGCCCGATACGGTGGACGTATATTTCTGGGTCAACTGGCAGGTCATAGTTGATGACGTGCGAAATTTGTTCGACATCGAGGCCGCGTGCGGCGACATCAGTGGCAATCAAGAGGTCAATTTGACCACTGCGGAAGCGGGCCATCACGCGGTCACGCTGCATTTGGTTCAGGTCGCCGTGCAATGTCTCTGCGATATGGCCGTGGGCGTTGAGCCGTTGGCTGATCGAATCGACTTCCAACTTGGTACGGCAGAAAATGATGGCCGAGGTTGGGACTTCGTAATCCAGCACGCGGGCGAGGATTTCGAACTTATCGCGCTTGCCGACTTCGTAATAGATCTGACGGATGTTGGCGACGGTCAGGTTTTCGGATTTGACGGTTACGCGCTGGGCGTTGTGCATATAGCGCTTAGCGAGTGAGGCGATTGGCCCCGGCATGGTGGCCGAGAACAGCGCGGTCTGACGCCCGTCAGAAGTCGCCTTCAGGATTTCTTCGATGTCTTCGATGAAGCCCATATTGAGCATTTCGTCGGCTTCGTCGAGGACGACGGTTTTCACGGCGTCGAAATTGATGGTTTTGCGCTGCATGTGGTCGATGATACGACCCGGCGTGCCAACGACGATATGGACGCCACGAGACAAGGCGCGGAGTTGGCGATCAATCGGCTGCCCGCCATAGACCGGCAACACGGTGATGTTGTGATATTTGCTATAGGACTGGAATGCCTCTGCCACCTGAATCGCAAGTTCGCGGGTAGGGGTGAGGATGAGCGCTTGGGGCGCACGCAAGCTGGTATCGACTTTTTCAAGGATGGGCAGGGCAAAGGCCGCCGTCTTGCCCGTGCCGGTTTGGGCTTGAGCAATCACGTCTGTGCCTTCCAGCATCAAACGGATGGTTTGATCTTGGATGGGGGTAGGCTCTTCATAGCCTAGCTCAGTGACAGCTCTTAAAGTAGCTTCACTTAAGCCTAATTCGGTAAATGTAGACATTACGTCAGTTGTTCTCCACTTCGGGGGATCGCGTGAGGCATAACCCGACCCGACATGGATGAGGCAACCTCGTTTCAGGATTGATTATAAGGGCATAACCACCGTTTGGACTATAGACAATGATAGATTCCGCAATTTTAGCCCCAAACTGCAACATCTTATGGTGCGCGGTTGGTCGTAATCCGCTACAATATTAGGTAGATAGAGCATATATATACAGCGTGTCCGGGGGATTGCACATGGCATCTAGCAACGTCAATGCGATGGTGAAAGAGGCCATTCGCGTGCTGAAGGCGGGAAATAAGGCTGAGGCGCGCAAACTTTTGGAGCGGGCGACGGAACTCGACTCATACAACGAGCAAGGGTGGTTGTGGTTGAGTGGCGTGGTCGATTCTGATGAAGACCAGCGCACCTGCTTAAACAACGTCCTGTTCATCAACCCCAACAATAGTCACGCCAAACAGGGTTTGGGGATGCTGGACGCCAAAATCGCGGCGAAAACGCCAGATCGCTCGTTTGTTTTGCCAGATGAAAGCCCGTTCGCAGAGTTGGACTTGCCCAAAGGCGATAACCTGTTGGATGAGTTAGAAATCATGCGGACGGAATCGAGTTCTCAGCCCAGCGGGTCGATTTCACCGTTCACGGCCAATGATTTCGATGACATCCCAGATGATTTCGGCAGTTTTGACGCGGGTTTTGATGACCCGTTCGCAGATGCCCAAGCCGGACCATTCAGTTCTAGCCCGTTCACGGTGAATTCTCCAAATGAAGAACCGGCGGTCAAAGTCCCGCCAAAACGGAGTGAACTGGAAAGCGCCGCCGAGTCGATGTTCTCCGATTCATCGGTCAGCAAGCCCTCCGCCAAGCGCCGTACTTCTGAGGTTCAGGTACAGCGTCCTGCATCCCCGACGACACCTGCCCCTACTGGGGTGGCCGCGCTGTTCCGCATGATTCCTAAAGAAATCATGGCGACCCGCGTGCCGGGGGCGAATACCCCGACGCCGTTTATGTACCGTATTTTGGTCTTAGGGTTGGTGGTGGTCGATGTTTATATGGCGTTCCTGACCTTCAGCAAAATTCTAGCGCCAATAAGCGGTGGACAGGGATAGACAAACCGCACTGCCCATGCTAATCTAATGCGACACTTGTTTAAGTAAAACAGTCTTAGGACACGGAACTTTCCCGATGGCGAATCACAAATCCGCGCTCAAGCGCATCCGTCAAAGCGAGAAGCGCCGCGTTTATAACCGCACCTACCGCAATCGCGCCCGCACCCTTGTCAAGAAGGCGCGTGTTGCGATTAAAGTTGGCGTCGTCGATAACGCGGTGGAAGCCACCAAGCAGGCCGTCCGCGATCTCGATATGGCCGTCAGCCGTGGTGTGCTGCACAAGCGCAACGCTGCTCGCCGTAAGAGCCGCCTGATGATTCAGCTGGCGAAATTGGCCGTTAAGTAAGTCGGCCTCGGCTAAAACACCCCCTACTTCTACAGGGACTCAAAAAAACCGACATATCGTCGGTTTTTTTGTTGCCTATTTCTCGGGCTTATACCGAGATGTCCAGCCGATACCCAATGCCACGCACGGTCTGAATCAGGCGCGGGTGTCCGTGCGCTTCCAAAATCTGGCGAGCGTGACTGATATGGACATTAAGCGTGCGGGTATCTTCGACGTAATCGGTGTCCCATACGGCACGCATCAAGGCGGCGCGGTCTAAGATATGGTTGGGGTGTTTGAGGAATACCGCGAACAACTCCGCCAGTTTAGGGTTCAGCACGGTCTCTTGTCCCCATGCGATGAGGATTCGGCGGTCTAGGTTGAGGGTCAGCGGCCCTACCGTCAAGACCTGTTCTTGTTCATCGGTCAGGTGCTTTTGCACTTGAGCCAACAATTTACGCGGGTTGATGGGTTGCATCAATGTGACATCCGCACAGGGAGACGGCGCAGCCTCACCGGGGGGCATCAGGCGGAAAATCACCGCATTGGGGGCGGCAGCGCGTAAGGTCTTGCATACCCGTTCGCCCGTCGTCCGCAAGGTGGCGGCGTCCACGATGATGACTCGCGGCTGGGTGGCGGCGGCTTGTGTTTGGGCGTGCTTGCCGCTGGTCACGGCGTGGAGTTGGTATTTCTTTGCCAAAGCCTCGACCAGTGGTTTTGACTCTTTGGCACTGGCGCGTCCGACAAACAGGACGAGGATTGGCGTTGACTCCATTATCGGACTCCGGAGGGATGTGAAAAACATCGCCATTTGCGGCATAATCAGCGACAGTTAGTATACCCCGTAAATTTTGATTGTAGAACATAAAGTTGGACGCCGCATGAAATTTCAAATGGAACAAGTAACCCGTCTGCTAGATTCGTATCATTTGGCGACATTGGCGCAGTGGGTGGCCGAGCAAGCAGCCGTGATTCAGCAAATCCCCGCGCCGACTTTCATGGAGCAACAACGCGCTGATTATGTGCGCGGGCAGTTCGCGCAGATGGGCTTGGAAGATGTGTCTGAGGATGCGGTGTTCAACGTTTATGGGCGCTTACCGGGGAAATATCCGGCGCTGCCCGCGCTGATGCTGGTCGCGCATACCGATACCGTGTTTGGGTCTGAGACTGACCTGACGCTACGGCGAATGGGCGACTCACTACACGGCCCCGGCATCGGCGACAACAGTATGGGCGTGGCGGGCTTGCTGGGCGTGCTGCAATATCTGACCAGTCGAAAACTCGAACTCGAACGCGATGTCTGGTTTGTGGCGACCTCGTGCGAGGAAGGGCTGGGCGACCTGAAAGGGATGCGTGCGGCCTTTGAGCGGCTTAAGCCCAGCATCGCGGGCGTGATCAACCTAGAGGGGTTGGCGTTCGGGCATGTTTACCACGCTGGTATCGCGGTCAAGCGGTTGCACATCACCGCGCAGACCGGCGGCGGCCACAGTTGGTTGCATTTCGGGCGGCCTTCTGCCATCCATGTGCTGATGCAGTTGGGCGCGAAAATCAGCGCCATCAAGCCGCCAGAACGCCCGCGCACGACCTATAATATCGGCGTGATTGAGGGTGGGGTGTCGATTAACACCATCGCCGCCAGCGCGTCGATGTGGTTGGATTTGCGGTCTGAACAGGCCGAGGCGCTGATGGAACTGGAACGCGATGTTCGTAATCTGATAAATCTCATGACCTCTGACGATGTGCGTTTTAATGTCGAGGTGGTTGGTGAGCGTCCGGCGGGCTATCTGTCGCCAGACCATCCGCTGGTGCAGGCGTCGATTGAAGCGCTGAGTTATGTCGGGGTACGCGCCGTCCTAGAGACCGGCAGCACTGATGGGAATATCTCGCTGGCGGGAGGGTGTCCGACGGTGACGGTGGGCATCAGCCGGGGTGGGAACGCGCACCGCTTGGATGAATACGCCGAGACGCTCCCCATCCGTGATGGGATGTTGCATCTGTTAATCTTGGTGATGACGGCCTCACGCGCCGAGGGGGTTTTGTAAACTATGACACGCTACTTTATCACCGGATGTAACCGTGGGATTGGGCTTGAACTCGTCCGCCAGCTTCTGCTACGCCCAGATTCTATCGTTTTGGCGACTTGCCGTGACCCGCTTCAAGCCGATGACCTGCAATCTCTCAACGCCCAATATGGCGAACGCTTGACCGTCCTCCCGTTGGAAGTGACCAACGAGACCAGTATTTATAAAGTCGCAGCGCTGACTTCAAATCATGTCGATGCGCTGGATGTGATTATCAACAACGCCGCCGTCAATGTTGATGACGAGGCGCAGAGTCTATCTGGAATCACGCAAAAGACGTTTTTGGAAGTCTTGAACATCAATACGGTTGCGCCCTTGTTGATTACGCAGGCGTTGGCTGGTTTGCTGAGGAAGGGTGTGAGTCCCAAGCTCATCAATATCAGCACGCAGATGGCGTCACTCGATGGGCGCAATTACGGCGGGGATTATGCCTACTGCGCCAGCAAAGCCGGGTTGAACATGACGACTCGCGGGTTGGCGGCAGATTTGCGCGGGGTGACGGTGATTGCGCTCGACCCCGGCTGGGTCAAGACGCGGATGGGCGGCGCGGGCGCGCAACTTTCGCCAGCGGAATCGATAACCGGTATTCTGAGCGTGATTGACGGGTTAAAGCTCTCGGATTCGGGCGGCTATTTTCGTTGGAACGGCAAACGTCTGCCGTGGTAGGGTGTGACCCCGCCCTACATAAATGGGTATCAAATTATGGAGGGCGGGCGTTGATATATCATGCAGAGCGGGTGCGCACATGGGTGCGCCCCTACCAAAACCGGCGATTAGTCAACCGGTGTTGTTATTGTCTGACCTTAATCCTCTAGTGTGCTGATGTCGCCTTCAGGCGTCCCCATCGCACGCGCCTTGAGGACGCGCCGCATGATTTTGCCGCTGCGCGTCTTGGGTAGTACATTGACGAACTCAATTTTGGTCGGCACGGCAATCGGGCCGATTTCGCGCCGGATATGGTCTTTCAGTTCAGCGGCCAATTCATCCGAGCCGGACTTGCCCGCCACGAGGATGCAATAGGCGTAAATCACGCTACCACGCACTTCGTCGGGGATACCGATGACGGCGGCCTCTGCGACAGCGGCATGACTGACCAGACCGGATTCGACTTCTGCCGTCCCCAACCGATAGCCGCTGACCTTAATCACGTCGTCGATGCGGCCAATCACCCAGATATAGCCGTCGTCGTCCTTGCGGGCGCTATCGCCAGCCAAGTACCAACCCTTATCCGCAAAGGCGTTCCAATATTGGGCGATATAGCGGTCAGGGTCGCCCCATACCGTCCGCAACATCCCCGGCCACGGTTGCTTAATCACCAGACGCCCTTCGACATTGGCCTCACATGGATTGCCGTCGTCATCGACCACATCAACCTCGATGCCGGGGAACGGGCGGGTAGCGCTGCCGGGTTTCAACGGCGTGACCGGCAACGGCGTAATCATGAAGCCGCCGGTCTCTGTCTGCCACCATGTATCCATAATCGGGCAGCGTTCGCCGCCAACATGCTTGTAATACCAGCGCCACGCTTCCGGGTTAATCGGCTCACCGACGCTCCCCAATAGGCGCAGACTGCTCATATCGTGCTTGGCGGGCCACTCATCACCATAGCGCATCAGACCGCGGATGGCCGTCGGCGCACAATACAAGATGCTCACTTGATACTTGGCGACCAGTTCCCACCAGCGGTCATAGCCGGGATAAGTCGGTGCGCCTTCATACATCAGGCTGGTCGCGCCCAGAATCAGCGGCGCATACACGATATAGCTGTGGCCGGTAATCCAACCCGGGTCGGCGGCGCACCAATACACATCTTCTGGCTGAATGTCGAACACCCATGCCAGCGTCGTGCTGGTATAGACCATATAGCCGCCGTGGGTGTGTAAAATCCCCTTGGGCTTGCCCGTTGAGCCGCTGGTATACAGGATGAACAGCGGGTCTTCGGCGTCCAGCACTTCGGTGACGGAATCGCCGCTGGCGGTTGCCATCACATCATGCCACCACACATCGCGCCCCTCGACCCATTTCACCTCTTGTTGGGTACGCTGATAGACGACCACTTTTTCGATGGTCGGGGCTTTTTCCAGTGCCAAATCCGCGATGTCTTTTAGGTTGACGGTTTTGCCGCGCAACCATGCGCCGTCGCATGTCACCAAGACACGGCTCTGGGCGTCGTTGATACGGTCAGCCAGCGCTTGTTCGCTGAACCCGCCATAAACCACGGTATGCGGTGCGCCGATTTTGGCACAGGCCAGCATCGCCGCGATAATCTCTGGCACGCGCCCCATGTAAATCGTGACGGTATCGCCTTTTTTGATTCCGAAATCGCGCAGGACGTTGGAGAACTTGTTCACCGCGTCATATAACCACTGGTAGGTGATGGTGCGCGTGTCGCCCGGTTCGCCTTCCCAGTGATAGGCGACTTTATCGCCCTTGCCCGCCTTGACATGGCGGTCAAGCGCGTTATGGATGATATTCACTTGTGCGCCGGTGAACCATTTGTAGAAAGGGGCTTGGGAACGGTCTAGGACGGTATCCCACGATTTGAACCACTCGTAATTTTCGGCGGCGCGTTTCGCCCAAAATCCTTCGATATCTTGCATCGACTCGTGATACAACGCGACATCATCTTTGATGACCGCCCGCGCTTTGACCGCCTCAGAGGGGTAAAACCACTCATTGGTGTTGGTTTGAAAATCGGACATGCTGTTGTCACTCCAAAAGACTTGCCTAAGCGAGAAGCTGCACGGCCTCGGCGGGGCGGTGCGGCGTTCCCCGTACACACCCCTAAGACTCTAACGGCTGAACAGGCTTTTGGCAAAGAACCATAGGTTAGCGGGGCGTTCTGCCAGCCGCCGCATGAAATAGGGATACCACGCCTCACCGAATGGCACATAGACGCGCACGGTAAACCCATCTTTCGCCAATTCGATCTGACGGCTGCCCCGAATCCCGTATAACATCTGGAACTCGAAACGGTCTTTTGGCGTGGCGCGATTCTGTACGCTGGTGCGGGCGGACTGAATCATCTTCTCGTCATGGGTGGCGATGCACAGATAGGCGGGCGGCTCGGATTGGATGTAGTCGTCTACCAATTGGCGGTAGTGGTCATCCACATCGGCTTTTTCGGGGAAGGCGACGGTGGCCGGTTCAAGATATGCGCCCTTGCACAGCCGAATATGGCTACCCTCGGCGGCCAATTGCTTCATATCTTCACGGCTGCGGTACAGGTACGCCTGAATCACCGTGCCAAAATTGGTGAAGCCGTACTCATCGCGCAGTGTGCGGTATAGGAGGATGGTGATGTCGGTGTAGGCGGTGCTTTCCATGTCCATCGTGACCGGCATATTGCCCGCGTCTTTGGCGGCTTGCAGGATTGTCCGCAGGTTGTTGATGCACAGGTCTTGGCTGATGTTTAAGCCCAGATGCGTCGGCTTGAGCGAGATGCCGCTGCCCAGTTTTTGCGCGTAGAGCGCCTTGACCGCCGCAACATACATCTCGACGACTTCAACCGTATCTTCAGCTTTCTCGACGCTCTCGCCTAAGTAATCCAGTGTGACCATCAGGCCGTCGGCGTTTAGCTTGCGGACGACTTCTATGGCATCGGTCAGCGACTCGCCGGCCACAAACCGATGTGCTACCCGCCGCGCCAAGAAAAACCGGCTCATCATGGCACGCGCCCAGCGCGCCGTCGATAGGTATAACAAAAAGCGTCGAATCATCGTAAAGAAAGCCCCCGTCTCATCAAAAAGCACGGAGGCCGATTATACCTCACGCGCTCGCTTGGGGCTGTGCCAGATGTTGGTCGAATTCGGCGCGGAGGGCTGCCCGGTCAACGCGACTGCTCAGGTCAATGCTGATAGGCGACACCGATACCACACCTTCATGCAGCACGGCATAGATGTCACTGTCCGGCTCGGCTGTTTCGGGGTCAAGCAATTTGGCATAGCCCGGCGTGCCGTCGTCGCTCATGTGCTTTTTCTGAGCGCGAGTCGGCCAGAACAAGCGCTTACGCGAGACGCGAGTCAGCTTCCACGGCGTATCGGGAGTGGCGTGGGTCGGGATTTCGATTTTCAGCACATCGACATCTGGGAAGTGCTTACCCGCCAATAACATCTCCCCGAACAGACGGGTGAAGTAAGCCGCTGTCCTGAAGTTGACCTCACGGCTGTAACTGGTATGCAACCCCTGCGGCACTTGCAGGCTGATGGCAATTGCGGGGATGCCCAGCGCAGCCGCCTCTAACGCCGCGCCAACCGTGCCGGAAATCGTCACGCCGTTGCCGACGTTTTCGCCATAATTGATGCCGCTGACGACCAGCGCCGGCCAATGGTCAGATATTTCATATAGGCCGTGTTGGACGGCTTGCGCGGGCGTGCCGCCAATCCCATAGGCCGTCATGGTCTGGTCGCCGATGGTCATCTCGCGCACAACCACGTTGCCACGGCTGTATAACGGCAGACTGCGGCCCATGCCCGATTGTTGTTCAATTGGGGCGACAATCAAGATATCCGCGATGTCTAAAAACGCCTCGGCTGACGCCCATAATCCCGGCGAATCGATACCATCGTCATTGGTAAATAGGACTAGAGGCCGCTGCGAGGTCATAAGGATAGTCTTTCTGGTGGATTAAAAGCCAAAGGCCGCGAAAGGATTTTCACGGCGGAAGGTGTTTTATTAAAATACACCTTAAATGCGGTTTTCAGATTAAAACCACATTAAACATTTGAACTATGTAGGGTTAAGAGTTCGCTGGAAGTTTACCATACCATAGATTTTTGGGGCTAACGGGCGCTTTTTTCTAAGCCGATTAAAATTTCGCCCCTACATATAGCCTTATAAGCAGGCAGTATGTGGGATTGCCCGCATTTAACAACCGACTATACTTTTAAGCGTGGGCTTATTGAAACATGAGTAGGGGCTTCGACGATGACACAGAATCAAATATTGCCCTTAGATAATAAGCATCCCAAAGAACCTAAAACCAGCGCACCAGAAGAAACTGTTTCCCTAAATGATTCAGTAACTCTATTTACCGATAAAACACTCAATCCGCCGCCAAACTTTACCCATACTCGTACCCAAGCTCGCATGAGTCCGTCATCGGTATTAGCGCTCCAACGCACCATCGGAAATCAAGCGACGGGGCGACTGGTCAAACAAAAAACACGCTCCGCGCAGCCTGTCAGCCTACCGATTCAGCGTAGTCTCTCCTATGCGATTCTGCAAGACAATCAAAATACTCATCCAGTCGGCGCTAATGCAGGATTGCAAACAGCAGCGCGTGGACAATGGTTTGCAACACAGGTTTTGGACGATATCAGAAGGATAATGCAAAATCCTAATTTTCATATCAGGAACGATACCCCTGCTTTGCAAGCGACTAATTACTTGGCATTTTCGATAATTGAGTATGAAATTAGACCGCTTATTAGGGACGGTGATTTTAGTCTGGCCTTAAATGAAGCCAAGCTGATAGAAATCAATGGATTGCTAAATAGGTTAGAGGAATCGGCTGATGCTAGTAAAGTTGCCCCAGCCAACATTAAAGATACCTATATCGGCAATGAGTTCACCTTTGTGAATGATGCGCTTACCAACCTTCCCGGACAAGACAAAGATGATATTCATGAGCAAATGAAAGAACCCTACAACGCAATTGTTGGGCTATGGCACGCCGCTATGACCACCAGAGGGATGACCCCTGTTCAAGATTATATGGCGGATGGGCTACGAAAACTTAAATATACATTTGCGGCTGATAGGCACGGCGTTGCTTGGGAATATCAAGTGACGCCCGACCAGAAATGCGTGGAAATCATCACAGAAAAAGCGAAAGCATCCGACATCTACTCTGGTTATGTTGGTAGCCTAATGGATGATTTCGTCTTTGGTGTAGCCAATGAGATTAATTTGAGCGCACATGCGCTAATCGGCGGCGGACACATCAATGTTGATGAAGAGAGCGCATTTGGAGAGACAAACACCTTAGAACAATCTCAGCACGCCGCAAAAGTGCTGGCGAATTTCATGATACAGTTCTATAACGATGAGAAATATTGGAAAGCTATTGACCCCGACAGCCATAACTCCCCCTTTCCGAGTGAGCTAGAGACTACGGCTAAAGGCAAAGATAAGCCGAAAACATCGAAAGCTGATGATTTTCAAAAGATCATTCTGGAGTTTAATACCCATCACTGGACAGTTAAACAACTCGCTGACCAGTTGATTGCGCGGGTTTTTAATATCAGCAACGTATCCAATAAGGCAAATGAAGCGCCGCATTATCAAGCGTTGAATATCGAACATTTGAAAACTTTGGAAGGGCAAGGCACAAGACGACTTGAGGTCAGGCGCGTGCCAGCCCAACCTGATAGAAATGCACTGCTAACCCAGTTAAGTAAAATCGAGGGTACGCTCAGGATAGCGAAAGAAAAGGCTGGTTAATGGTTATTAACCCAATCGCTGGTCGAGGTAGCTGGGGACATCGCCCAGCATTTGCGCGATATAGACCGCTGCCGCCTGTGCGGGGGTCTGTACATCTTCTTGAAATAGCGGTGAAACCGATCCATCTTTCCGCAACTCGACATGAACTGGAATTTCATGTTCGTTCTCGCAGGCCAGCACATGCGTGAAACCGCCCTCAGCAACCATCAAGTTAATCTCGATATGCTGAAGCAGTCGCTTCATTCGGCGTTGCTGCGCGACCTCAGACACGGCCACGCCCATCACCTTACGCCCCGAAATCGTCCAGAGCAGCGAATCGCCGTGGAAGGCCGAAATCTCATGCGAGGACGGCTCGACCCTGACGCGGTTGGCGGTGGTCAGTAATTGGCGGGCATTCTTGACAATCAAATACACCAGCACTACCGCTACGATTAAGCCCATATAAGGCAGCAGATGCGGCAGCGGCAACAACGTCCCGGCATTGGGCAAGCCGAGCTTGACCGTTAGCGACAAGACTGAGACGGCGACATACGCGAACACCCAGAATCCGTACCATAAAATGCGGTTGATGCGCGTCCGCGCCCAACTGCTCTGGCGCTCCAAGAGCAGGCCGTCGCCCTCGCGTCCAATCACCCAATCGCCCAGCGATAGCGGCAGATTCGGCAGCGGCTTGGCGGGGATGGCAATCTGGTCATCCAAGCGTGGCGCGATGACCTTAAACGGCAGGCGTAAGACACGCGCCAGCGCACTCCCGGCCCGGTTGGAGGTCATGCTGTGCAGCACGCCGTCTGGGTCTTGCCAGCGGGCGAGTTCTAGCCAACGGCTGCCGCGCTGTGCGGCAAATTCATCCTCAAATAATAAGCCCAATTGCCACGCTGATAGACGCGGCGACCAGCCCAGCAACACCTGACGAACCGCCCCGACGGGCAGACCTTCTGGCGGTAGCTTGCGGGACGCGGCAAAATCGGGCGGGTAGGTCGTCTCACCACCTTGCGCGGCCTCGAATAGCGTCCGCATCCCGCCGACGCCCTCATCGCGCACAAGTTTCCAGTGATTGGGTTTCAATTCAAGCGTGATATTGCTATCAGCGCGGATATGTGTGGGGTTCAATGGTTGCATAAGGGAGGCTGTGCGCGGTGCGCCATGAGTGGATATTGTGAAAGGTGGCGCTATTATCGCATATTCTGGGACAGAGTGAGAGTCCTGAGTGGATACAATCGCTGGTTGGGGGTAAACACAAATAATGTGAGATAGACTTAGCCCATCTCATCACTCATCACTTATGGAGAACCGAAACAAAAACTGCATAATTACAATGAGCGTTTGTGTCATCTCAAATAGCGGGCGGGCAAGCCTCGCCCCTACGAAAATTCCCAATGATGTGCATTATGCTAGTTCTATTCAGGTTCTCCATTAGGACTCATCACGGATATGCGGGTTATCGTACAAAAAGTCACACGCGGCGCGGTGCGCGTTGAAGGCGAAATCATCGGCGCGGTAGACGCGGGATTTGTCGCGCTGGTCGGCATCACCCACACTGATACATTGGTCGACGCGGAATTTCTCGCCAAGCGCACCGCCGTCTTGCGCGTATTCGAGGACGCCGCAGGCAAGATGAACCTCTCGATTCTGGATGTCGGCGGCGGCGTGTTGGCGATTTCACAATTCACGCTGTATGCCGATACCACAGGCGGACGCCGCCCCAGCTTCATCCAAGCCGCCCGTCCAGAGCAGGCCCTCCCCATTTTTGAGCGTTATGTAGCTTGCTTGCGAATAGAGGGGATTGGGCGGGTCGAAACCGGCAAATTCGGTACAATGATGGCCGTCGAGATTCACAACGACGGCCCAGTGACGATTACGTTAGATACGGCTGATTTCAAGAAAGGCGAAAAGACACCATGACTTTTGACCCCATCGCAGCGCGGCGGCATTTCCCCTCACTGCACCGCCCCAGCCCGCGCGGGCAAACCCCCATCTTTTTCGATAACCCCGCCGGGACGCAAGTCGCCCAGCAGGTGATTGACGGCGTGACGCATTATTTTTTGACCATGAACGCCAATTCGGGCGGCGAGTTCGCCACCAGTCAGCGCAGTGATGCGATGGTTGAAGGCGTCCGCAAGCAGGCGCAAGCCTTCCTCAACGCGCCGCGCCATGATGAAATCGTGTTCGGCGCGAATATGACCACCCTGAATTTCGCCCTCAGCCGCGCCATCGCCAAGACGCTCAAGGCCGGGGATGAATTGGTGCTAACGCGCATGGATCATGACGCCAATGTGTCGCCGTGGCTTCGCATCGCGCAGGATTACGGCTTGGTCGTCAAATGGGTAGATATCAACACCGCCGATTGCACGCTTGATATGGACTCGCTAGAGGCCGCCCTCAGCGAAAAGACCCGCGTGGTCGCCACCGTTCACGCCAGCAACGCCGCTGGGACGATTAACGCGGTCTCGCGCATCGCGGACTTGGCGCACGCGGCGGGCGCATATCACGTCGTCGATGCCGTGCAGTCCGCCCCGCATATCCCGTTGGATGTGCAGGCGATTGGGTGCGACTTTTTGATGTGTTCGTCTTATAAGTTTTTCGGCCCGCACATGGGGATTTTGTGGGGACGGCACGAATTACTCGAATCGCTGCCCGCTTACAAAGTCCGCCCGTCGCACGATGAATCGCCCAATCGCTGGGAAACCGGCACGGGCTTATATGAGTTGATGTCCGGCCTCGGCGGGGCGTTTGATTATCTGAGCAGCCTGAACGCCGACGGGAGACCTTCCACCGCCGCCTTCGTTGACTATGAGCGGGAATTGGCCGCCCATCTGATAGACGTGATTAACGGGCTGTCAGGGACGAAAATCTACGGAATCACCGATTCCGCCCGCGCCGCCGAGCGCGTCCCGACGGTGATTTTTGAGCGCGAGGGATTCACCCCGACTCAAATCGCGCAACATCTGGCCGCCAACGATATTTACGTCTGGAACGGCAACTATTACGCCGTCGAAATCATGGCGCAATTGGGCAAACAAGAGTTGGTGCGCGTCGGCCTCGCCCACTACAACACGCACGCGGAAATCGACAAACTCGCATGGGTACTGGGCAAGATGTAATTTTTACCTCACCTTATATTAGGGCGACTCACGAGTCGCCCTAATTCTCCGGTATAATGATATGAAACAAACAAAACAGGTAGACTCATGGTCACGGTCTGGAAACTGAAGGGGAAAGTTACTGAGGACGGCAAATTAGACATCGTATTGCCGGATAATGTGCCATCCGGGGAAGTCGATATTGAGTTACAAGTCCACGAAAATCTGGATACGGATGAAACACCGTTCACACAAAAAGAACTGGATGAGTTATTAACGTACAAGCCATTCGCATCTGGAGAAGAGTTTATCGCACATCTCAAAACCCTTGATTTGTCTGAGTTCGCTCATATCTAAGATTCCGTCGAATGGGTTAAGCAACAACGCGAGGAAGAACGCAGGCGGCGCAATTCCTCATGGTAACGATAGAAGCCTTGATTGATACCACCGTCGTGGTGGATTTATTACCACGTTGATGGACGTGATTAACCGGCTGTCAGGGACGAAAATCATCGGAATCACCGATTCCCCCCGCGCCGCCGAGCGCGTCCCAACCGTGATTTTTGAACGCGAGGGATCCACACTGACTCAAATCGCGCCGGTTGGTTTGAATCGCCATCCACCGTCTGACCAATCAACGGGTGCGCCTAGCCCTATCTCTAAGAAGCCGTTTAAATATTCGACGTTAGACTAGATTCGCTGTTTATTGATGGCGGGCGCGCAAGCGTGGCCCTTACGAAATTTTCGATGACGTGTGTTCAAAATCACGTCGTTGGATATCCTGTAGGGGCGAGACTTGTCCGCCCGATGAATATTCAAACGGCCTCTAAGAAAAGGGTGAAATCAGGTGGTAAAAATCCCCTCTCACTATGGAGCTATGCGTTACCCACATCTTTTTAGGGGTGGATAATGCGGATATGATGGGATTAACGGGTATGGCGCGTAGCCCCCTCATCCCCCAGCCCCTTCCCAATGGCCTAGAGCAATCTCTAAGCGAGCCAAGCCGGTTTCATCATCGGGGCGATTTCCAAAAGTGCGCGGCGGCAGCAGACCCAACGGCGTCTGTATGCTTCCGGCTGAGGCGGAAAGATAGAGAAGGCGCAGGGTAGTCCCGTCCGCACGGGCGAAAAACACCGTCGGGCCTATACAAAACCCACGGCGGGCAGCAATGCCCGTTTGTGGCTTATCAGGCTTTTAACCACCCACCGAGCAACCGCCCGATTTCTGCAATCATCGCACTCACATGCCGGTATTGGCCGTCGTTCAGCCATTGCCAGCCGTGTGCTAACCGCAGATACAAGCGGAACTTGTTCAGGTGAGCATCTGCCGCCCGTAGATATTTCTGTCGGGTCGTCCCCGATACGCTTTGTGCGTCGAATAGCGATTCTTGGAAGTCTAAAACCGCGTCCATCATGCGCTGTGTGACGGTGCTGCGGTAGGCCTTGGGGAAATGCTCTAGCTTGGGCAGTAACCAAGTTAACAAGTCGAATGTGCGGGTGAAAATGACCATCTCATCGGGCATAAGGCGGCTTCTTTCGTGATAGAATGGCAGGGAGAAAAGGTTCAGCGATGGTTAAGAAACACAAGCTGTATCAGCGCTTAGTCAACAACCAGAAAAACATCAAGTTCAGCCAGCTCGTCACGCTCATCGAGGCGTTCGGTTTTGAGTTAGATCGTATTAAAGGTAGCCACCACACCTACAAACACACGGCGATTAGCGAGGCATTCCTCCAAATCCAACCAGACAAGAATGGTGAGGCCAAACCGTACCAGATTAAACAATTTCTGAGCTTGATTGAGGAGTATAACCTCCGCATGAGGGATACAGCGCAAGGGGACAGTGATGACGAATGATTACCACATCAACATCTTCTATAGCAAGGAAGATCAAGCCTATATCGCCGACATCCCCGATTTGAAGTACTGTTCGGCGCATGGCGAGACCCCAGAGGAAGCGCTCAGGGAAGTCCTTGTGGCAAAGGAAGCGTGGCTAGAAGCTGCCCACGCCAATGACCGTGCCATCCCCGCCCCACGTTATAGCCCTGCCATCTACCGGGTGGGATAGGCGTGTACCGATAGATCGTCGATTGGTCGAATCTGTTACTGGCTTATCGTAAAGCATCACGGGGAAAACGGGGAAAACCTTCGGCGGCGGGTTTTGAACACCAGTTGGCTGACCGTTTGATTGGGCTTCAA
>DAOTTP010000321.1:0-12470 GCA_034437835.1 Anaerolineae bacterium
GCAAGGCAGCAACCCTCTCATACACTCAGGGGTTGTGTGGACGGTTCACACATTTCCCCAGAACTGAGGCAAATAATCCCCGTCAGGGGTCTGACGAGGATTTAACCGTCTCTTTACAGATATAAAGTATCGCGCCCTGTCACTCTTGTCAAGCAGGCTATATCACAATCCCTTAACGATTGGGGAGATGCCCGTCGCTTACGGTGGGCAACCGTCAGGGAGAACGGGTGGGTCTCATCCAACGCTTACTTTCATGTGCTTGACTTAGAGTCAACTCTAAGATGTAGCATGGATATGAATACTGACATATAAGCCGCTGCACATACACGGAGTCAATCAGATTATGAGCGAGAGCCATTCCATGAAATATCGGTTGTTGGGTCGGACGGGGTTACTCGTCTCGGAACTTTGCCTCGGTACAATGACGTTTGGCGGCGAGGGGTTCTGGGAAGTCATCGGCAAGCAAGGGCAAGACCTCGTTAATGACATCGTGGCGAAATCGTTGGACGCCGGAATCAATTTTATCGACACGGCCAACATCTATTCGTCCGGCCAGTCCGAAGCGCTTTTGGGCAAGGCGCTAGAGGGCAGGCCGCGTGATAAGGTGGTGATTGCCACCAAAGTACGCGGGCGCATGAATGAGGATGTGAACGCTATCGGCCTGAGTCGTTATCACATCATGAATTCGGTGGAGGCCAGCCTAAAGCGCCTCAATACCGATTACATCGACCTGTATCAGATTCACGGATTCGATTCCGTGACGCCGTTGGATGAGACGCTGCGCGCCTTAGACGACCTCGTGCGTCAAGGCAAAGTCCGTTATATCGGCGCGAGCAACGTCGCCGCGTGGCAATTGATGAAGGCGCTGGGAATCAGCGATAAAAACGGCCTGTCGCGCTTCGAGTCGCTACAAGCCTATTACACCATCGCCAGCCGTGACCTTGAGCGCGAACTCGTCCCCCTTGTCAAAGACCAACAGGTGGGCGTGATGGTCTGGTCGCCACTGGCGGGCGGCTTGCTTTCCGGCAAGTTCAACCGTGACGGTTCTAGCCCAGATGGTAGCCGCCGCGCCTCGTTCGACTTCCCGCCCGTCAACAAAGACCACGCCTTTGACGTGGTGGACGTGATGCGCGAAATCGCCGCTGAATTGACCGTATCCGTGGCACAAGTCGCGCTGGCGTGGTTGCTGCACCAACCGGCGGTGACGACGGTCATCATCGGCGCAAAGACGCTTGAGCAATTGGACGACAACTTAAATGTGCCTACCCTCAAATTTGACGACTCGCAATTGAATCGCCTGAATGAGGTCAGCAAATTGACGCCGGAATATCCGCAGTGGATGCTGGCGCGTCAAGGCGAAGGGCGCGTGCCACAGGCATAATCTGATGTGTCTGAGGGCGACCCGTCGGGTCGCCCTATCGGCGTGAATTTAGCGCCGTCCACGCACCCAGCGCAGCACCAACCCCGCTGCCAAGACCAACCCCGGTAAAATCACCACAGTAATCAGGGCGATGTTGTCGATGTCTTGCACGCTGATGAAGATGGCCGGGAGATTGGTCACGCGCCCTTGCGGCGCAAAGACGATGCTCTCGCCAAAGCCGGTCAGCCATGTGATGCCATCGGTGAATAAAATCCCGTTGCCTTGTGGGTTGGTGACGAGGCCATTGCTGACGAAACTGCTATCGCCAATCAACAAGACTCGTGCGCCGGTGTCGGTATTGTTCGCCCATGCCGCCAGATTCACCGGCCCAGCCACATCTTCACTCACATCAAAGCTGTAATTTTCGCTCAGACCGAGGTCGGTCAGGTTGGTTTCGCCGTAACTCTGGGGCGAAGTCGAAAGCACCATGCCGTTTTGGACGGGCGGATTGGGGTTGATTTCAACCGCACGCGCTACCCGGAATAGCGTCCGGGTGGTCGGATCATCGACATTGTTCAAACGGCCTGTAATGCTTGAACCGTCCGAGGTGGCGTAACTGAGCAAGTCAAGTTCCGTCCCCGCGTTGGAGATAGCGTCCACCGCCACCGCGTCCAACATACGGATGCCGAACTTCTCCCACAGGTAGGCGTTGAACGGGTCGGACTCGCTTAAAAACGGATTATCGCCGAAGTCTGCATCGGCCAGAATCATCACCCGCCCGCCTCGGTCAAGATAATCTTCAACCACCGCCCGCGCCGCGTCCGTGAACGGTTGCTGCATCTGGAGCATGACCAATGTGCTGATTTCCAGCGGGAGCATTTGGCCGCTTTGTGCCACTTGTTCGAGGTCGATGGGGGTGGTGGTGATGCCATTGGCCGCTAAACCGTTGATGATGCCAGAGACGCCTCGGTCACTGGTATCGGTGCGGCTTAGATTGCTGAATCCGACCTCAAACCCGACCACGAAGCGATTGATGTCCAAAAGGCGTAGGATTGCGTTGGTGATGCTGCGCTCTTGGCTGTTTTCGGACGTGACGCGGGTCACGGTATCGAAATCAACGCTGCCGTCGGCATTCACATAGCTGACGAATAGCTCGCCGTCGATTTCCAGTGAAAATTGTTCGGCTAGCGCAGGGCTTTCGGCAGGATTGTAATACTCGCGGGTGATGAGGCCGTCGGTCTCGGTTTCATATAGCCGCGCAATCGAGTCATCCAGTTGGCGATAGTAAAGCACGTTGGCGCTATAAAACCCGCTGATACGGATTTCTTTCCCAGCGGATTTTACCCGTTCTAGGACTGTTAGCGTCTCTTTTGAGAGCGTGTATTGGCGGCTTTCGGTCATGTCGAGGGTGAGGGTCGCGTTGGCGGTATTGATATACACCGTCCCGACCAGCACGACCAGCACCGCCCCCCCGATGATCGAGGTCAGAGTCGCCCGCAAACCGCGCCCTTGAAAACTTAAGCCGCCGGTACGGTGCGATTCTAGCGCCCGTAGCGCCCCATATAGCATCACCACAATGACCCCAGAGAAAAATACGATGTCCTCAAATCGCACCAACCCCACCGCGAATGAGCCGTTGTAATGCGCCGGCAATGTCAGCGTGCGGATGAGGAACGCGAGGTCGAGGTTGGCGACGATCTCTCCGGCGGAATTACCCAGATACAGCAACAGCAGCGTGGCAATGCTGAGAAAGGCGGCCAGCACTTGGCTATCGGTCAATGCCGAGAAAAACAACCCAATCGCCAGCACCGCCCCGCCGTATAACCAGATTCCGATATAGGCGCTGACAGCTTGCCCGACTTCCGGCTGGGTGATGACGACCAGAATCACCTGATAGACCACGGTCAACAGCAGCAACAGTGAGAAATATGCCCACGCGCTGAAGTATTTACCGATGACGATGGCGCGTTCTGTGACCGGGGCGGTCAGCAGCAGTTCAAGCGTGCCTTCACGGGCTTCTTCTGAGAGCAAGCGCATGGTCAGGACTGGGCCGAAGAAAATCATGAAGAAGGCCAATGTGTTTGGCACTTCTGCTGGGTTGACCGGATTCTGAGTGACGCTCAGGGTCAGGTTGGTGTTGAAGATTAGCCCGGTGATGAGCAAAAAAGCCGCCGCAATCGCATAAGCGATGGGGGAGGTGAAGTAGGCGGCCATTTCCCGCCGGAATACGATTCCTACGCCGCGCATGATTTTACTCTGCCCCCCGCGCATCTGCGCCGACAAGGTTCAAGAAGATGTCCTCTAAAGTGAGGTCGATTGGGCGCAGTTCGATAATCAGGCCGCCCGCCCGCTGTACCGCCCCTGCGATATGGGTGCGAGGGTCTACGCCCGGTTTGGCGCTGACGGAAAAGCCCGCCCCGTCGGGTTCGACTTTTGCCACCCCGGTGGCATCGCGCAAGGTCTTGAGCGCTACTTCCGGCGTCAGGCCGTTGATTTGGACGTGTAGCCGATCTCCAGCGAACAGCTTTTTCCGCAATTCTTCCGGCGTGCCAATCGCCGCAATCTTGCCCAGATTCAAAATCACCACTCGGTCACAGACTTGCTCGGCCTCGGTCAAAATATGGGTGCTGAACAATACGGTATGCTCTTTGCCCAGATTCTTGACCGTTTGGCGCACATCAATCACTTGCGCCGGGTCAATGCCGATGGTCGGCTCGTCCAGAATCACGACGGCGGGGTTATGGACGAGGGCTTGCGCCAGACCTAAGCGCTGGCGCATCCCTTTCGAGAGGTTGCGTACCAGTGATTTGCGGCGTTCGAACAAGTCAACTTTCCTGAGCGCGTCTTGCGCGGCGGCGCGAGCTTGCTTTACCCCGCGCAATTCCGCCCAGAACGTTACGCACCCCTCTAGGGTCATGTCTGGGTAGATGGGGGTGCGTTCTGGCAGATAACCGACGCTGGCGCGAGCGGCCATCGACTCGCGGACGACATCATGACCATTAATCACAGCGCGGCCAGAGGTGGGCGGCATGAATCCGGTCAGGATTCGCATGGTGGTGGTTTTGCCCGCGCCGTTCGGCCCCAACAGGCCGATAATTTCGCCGGGTTTGGCGTTAAATGTCACATCGTCAAGCACCGTCACGGAACCGTAGCGACGGCATAGGTTTTCGACCTCAATCATCGGCTCATCTCTTGTTATAATTCATGCTTGCATCCTAAACCCGCACGATATTTCGCGTCAAGCGAACCATTGGCGGTGTGAATGGGTCTGTACAACACCATACCGAAAGCTGCGGGGGCGCACACATGCAAGGTTTGTTGGCTCTTGAAGACGGAACGCTGTTTCCGGGGGTTGGTTTCGGCGCTGAAGGCGTCCAGACTGGCGAAGCTGTGTTCAATACCTCGATGACGGGCTATCAGGAAATCCTGACCGACCCGTCCTATCATCGTCAGATCGTGACCATGACCGTGCCGCATGTCGGCAATACCGGCATCAACCTTGAGGATATGGAATCCGAAAAGGTCTGGGTATCGGGGTTCGTGGTGCGGTCACTCAGCCCGATTGTCAGCAGTTGGCGCAATCGCGGCGACCTCGACAGCTATCTCAAGGCGCGGGGCGTGATTGGGCTGTCCGAGGTCTCGACGCGGGCGCTCGTCCGCAAACTGCGTGATGTCGGCGTGATGCGTGCGGCGATTGCTCATGGGGAAGCCGCCAACGACTCCGCCGCGCTGGTTGAGATGGCGCGTAATTCTTTGGATATGTCGGGCGCGAACTTGGTGGACGAAGTGACCTGTGTCGAACCGTACAATTGGACGGAGCGCAGTAGCGCGGCATGGTATCAGGGTAGCCACCATGAGGATAGCGCTGGGCCGTTGGTTGTGGCCTATGATTACGGCATCAAGCGCAATATCTTGCGGATGATGACAGACCGTGGCCTGCGCGTGCGGGTCGTCCCAGCGCAAATGCCCGCCGCTGAGGTTATGGCGATGCACCCCGACGGCGTTTTCCTGTCGAATGGCCCCGGCGACCCGGCAGCCGTCGAGTACGCCGTCCAGAACGTCAAAGATTTGCTCGGACAAGTGCCGGTATTCGGCATTTGCCTCGGACACCAAATCCTCGGACTCGCGTTGGGCGGCAAGACCGAGAAGATGCGCTTCGGGCATCGCGGCGGCAATCAGCCGGTGATGAACAAATTGACCGATGTCGTCGAAATCAGCGCACACAACCACGGGTTCGCGGTCACATCCGACAGTGATTTACACGGCGCGGAAATCACGCATATCAATTTGAACGATAACACAGTTGAAGGCTTGCGCCACGTCGGGCTGGGCGCGTTCAGCGTGCAGTATCACCCGGAAAGTTCGCCGGGGCCGCATGATTCGCTGTATCTGTTTGATCAGTTTGTGGATACGGTTCACAAGCGCACGCAAGCTGAACCTCACGCCTAAATCCCCTCTCCCTAGCCTCTCTCCCGCGTGATGGGCTAGGGGATGAGGGTTACGCACCGTAACCCGTTAATCCCCTCATATCTGCATTATCCACCCCTAAAAAGATGTGGATGATGTATAGTCCCCCTCATGGAGAGGGACTTTTTTACCCTGAAATAAACATCGGTTCAATAACGTTTACCCTACGCAAAACATAAAATAGCTGATTAATCTTGACAAATTTTTCGGTATAGGTATTCTAGATTGATGTACCTTACGCTAAAAGGATAATGATTATGTCTAAGATAATACGAAAATTCCTATATCTTTCAGCGATTCTGCTCATCGCAAATGTATCTGTGGTCTTTGCTCAAGAGGAGCAAGGTGAAGAACGAGTCATTTCCCCCCATGAACAAGCTCAAATTGATGAGATAAACCGGCGAAATGAAGCAGAATATCGACTTTTTCAAGCCCATCTCGATACCATCAAATTTGAAGACCTTAAGATTGTCTATCTCACATCAGACACGGCAGCCCAATTGACGTATATCAATAACGTTTCTATAGCGACCTATTTCAAGGCTGAGGTCATCAATGACTGGACAAGATTTGAGAAATCATCGACTCAAACGTCGCCGGATGTCCTTTTCATACACGGCACAGCCATCAATCAAATCGATATTGAATGGACACAAGCAGCTTATCGTGCGGGTGTCCTCTTCATTGGTTTAAGTATGCCATTTGCAGATATGCAACGCATCACAGGGGATTATTGCCTTGAGGATCCGAATCCGGGCTATCTCGCCTATAGCCCCGAAATGATTCTCTATTTCGACTACAACCTAAAGCTAGAAAAAGAAAATCGTCGTGATGAATTAAACACGGCTTTTTTAGAGACTTGTAAAAGCCCGGCAGCAACGGATGCCGGATGGATTGTAGGAGAACATGGAACGTATAACAGTTTCATCCTCTCCGACGATTGGCTACCGTGGACGCAGGAATTCATCCGCTATGAATACGCCCAGCAGACCTATGTGCCGACTGTCAATCAGCTCCCATTGCCTACAACAGAAAAATAAGGGCTGCTTCCATGTCTCACTTGAAATTGCGTAATAAGCTACTGGTTTTAACCCTTCTACTGGGTATCTTCGTAGTCTCGTTGGTTAGTGCTGGCTATGCAGCATATACCTATAACATTAACCACAATGGCTATTCACAGTACAATGTGATTGGGACTATCAACTACACCTACAATTTCAGCCACTTTCAATTCCAGACTTACTCAGCCCACATTGGTGGGTTGCAAAGGTATTTGGATCAATTGTTAGTGCGGGGTCGCGTATGGCAAGCGCAAACTTTATCTAATTCAACCACCCCAATTTGTGTGAGGGTAAGTGATACACCATCAGGTGGTTATCTAGGTTGTTCTGCGTGCAATGCAACTTAGGTATTATCACTACCTATACCATCATCAGGTAATGGACCATATTATGCTTCAGGCAGGCATAAATTGATTCAACAAGGATCAACCAACTCAGATGGTTATTCTCCAAATGCGTTTTACACCATAAATTCTAGCAACACAGGTATTGGTGTATCGGCAGGGTATTTCACAAAAGCCAAAGGATTAACCTGCGTATTACCGCCACAAAACGAGCCTCCTCCAGAGTAGAGATAAGACTCGATCCTTACACCCCCATCAGATGAAAGTCTGATGGGGGTGTTTTTCTTATCACTGCCCTAGAACTGGAACATGAAGACCTCTCTCATGTTCTATAAACCTTTATGATGTCTCTCTTTTGGCTTCAGTCAACACCACCGGGTATTTCTGTTTTTGTCCGCGCATCATATACTCTTTTTTCATAAAATATATTACACTTCTGCTTACCTTTCTGACGGACTACTAGCTTGCGGAAACTAGATTCCAAGCTTGTGGTGTTATCTCCTCTCCCGCCAATATGGAAACTTCCACTCGGCTCTTGACCCCTTTCCAGTGTGGAGAGGGGCGGGGGTGAGGTTAAGGACGTTAAAAACATGCCCAATAATCCCCGATATGCCGTTTTTCCCATCCTAATTTTATACCTATGGGTCGCTGGCCTGTACGCGATATACACTCCCGCGTGGCAATCGCCGGACGAACCCGCGCACTATAACTATGTGCGGCAAATGGCTGCCAACGAACTGCCGGTCATCGCAGCCGGGGATTGGGACTCGGCGCAGTTGGACGCGATGAAAAATGCGCGATTCGCGCCAAGCGTCGTGGCCGGATTATCGTCGGTGGAATATGAAGACCATCAGCCGCCGCTGTACTATATGTTCCTGACGCCGTTTTATCAGGCCAGCAACGGCAACCTGATTATCTTGCGGCTCATCAGTGTTTTGATGGGCGCGGGCGTGGTTTATATGGCCTATCTCACGGCATTACGCGCTTTTCCGGGGCGGATTGCGATGGCGGCGGGCGCGGCGGCATTTGTCGCATTCATCCCTCAGCACGTCCATATCCTCGCCTCGGTGAATAATGACGCGCTGGCGCTACTGCTGGTCGCTATGATTTTGTATTTTTGCATCGACTACGCGGACGGCGGCGTGACCCCGCTGTGGCGAATCGGGCTGTTATACGGGTTTGCCATCGCCACCAAAACCACGGCGTATATGATGGCCGCCCCGATTCTGTTGGCTGTATTCATCCGCCCGACCTCATCAGAGTCGCCCCGCGCTTGGTTACGTGAACTCATCTCTTTGGTGATTCCCGCCGCGCCGTTTGCCTTCTTGTGGTGGGGGCGCAACCTGAGCGTATACGGATTCCCAGATGCCTTTGGCCTCCGCGCCCATGATGGGGTGGTGGTCGGGCAACTTCGCACGGCGGATTATATGGCGCAAGTCGGGTCGGCGGCCTATTGGGAGATGGCTTTCCGCACCACTATCACCAGCTTTTGGGGCATGTTCGGCTGGATGGCCGCGCCGATTCCTGAGTGGGCAGTCTATGGCTTTCTAGCGCTAACCGGCCTCGGTATCGCGGCATTCATCCTATTCAAGGCATGGCGTGGCGCGTCACGCGGGGCATGGGCGCTGTTCGGTCTGACGGCTGGGCTGGCGATTGCGATGCTGATTTACTACAACACCCAGTTTGTGCAATTTCAGGGGCGCTATATGTTCGCCATGCTGATTCCGTTGGGCGTGACGGTTGCGCTGGGCTTAGATACCCTCCGCGCTCGCATCCCGTTCATCAAGGCATGGGCATGGAGTTTGCCATTGGCGCTATGCAGCATCGCAGTCTTGGATATTTGGCTGCTCACGCGGGTGATTATCCCCCAGCTTGCGCCCTGATTCATTGACGATTCAGAACGAACGTGCTATGGTTTCATTATGATAGCGTAGCCAAAACAGAGGACACGGCAGGCTGCGTCCCTATGAAGTACCGATTTTTTGTAGGGACAACGCCCGCGTTGTCCTCGCCTTTTACGTCTGTAATATGTAAGAAATGGGATAACCTCGCATGTCTCTTGAATTTAACAAGTTGTTTGACCAAGTGCAGAAGATGGGCGATATGTTCTCGCACCTCGATTTTGATATGTCTGATAAGCTGGCGCTGGCGGTTCAGCGTTTTTATGACGCGGACGACCTCGATTCTATCCGTGAGAAAATCCGCGTCGTGCGCGGGCCAGAAGTCAGTGGGTATCGCGGCGCTGCCCCAATGGACGACCCCGGCGGCGAGATGATAAACCACCCGTACCCCGCCCCGCCGATGCCGCCCCACGCTACCCTCATCGCGGCGGACGGGTCACAGATTTACCCCAACGAGCAAGCGCCGGTACATTATTATCTGCTGAATCTGGCCGCCTTCACCTACTATCACGGCTATGACCATACCCCCATCCCGGCCAGCTACCCAGAATTGGCCTATCACAAGAGTTTGGTGCATGACTCCAACAAGCAGTTGGTCAGCAGTCGCACTATCGATGCCCGCCGCACGGTAGCAGAAATGCGTTTGCTGGCCGACCAAGCGTGGGCGTTGCACCGTGAGGGTGCGCCGAAGCCGATTTTGACGATTTTCGACAACCATCTGTTGTTCTGGGCGAATGCCGATGTGACTGACGCGGGGCAGATTTTGAAGGATTATCTGACCGCGCTCGGCCAATTGCGCGATGCCAACGCCATTTTGTGCGGCTATATCGACTCACCCAGCCGCAGCCGGACGGTGCTTCGCCTGCTGTATCTCAACAGCCTAAAAGATGAGGCCGAAATCATCGCCAAGCAAAAATCGTTGGAAATCGGAGGCGACCTTGAGGGCTTGCGCGATACGCACTTGTTCAATGCGGTACTAGAGCCGGGGGAACGCAGCGCGATTATGGTTCCCAATTCGCCGCGCAACCTTGATTACCGCCAGAAGAATCCCAGTTTTGAAATCGCGTTCTTTTATCTGAAAGTCTATAACGGCGATAAAGACAGAGGTCTTGTCAATCGAACCGCCATCGCCCGTGTCGATATTCCGATGTGGGTGGCGCGAGACAAGGCCGCCGTGGACGCGCTCCACGCCTTGTTGCTCGACCAATGCCAGATGCAAGGCCGCACGCCGTATCCTTACGCGCTGACTCGCGCCGATGAGTTGGCGGTTGTGACCGGCAAAGACAAGCAAAAGCTAGAAGAACTGATCCGACTGGAACTGCAAAAACAGAATATTCAGCCGCAAACACTCCCGCCAAAAGCCGCCAGTAAACGCGCCGCCCGCAGCGACAAGCGTTCCTATCAAATCAAGCCGGAAACGCGGCCAAATTCATAAGACCGTTGAACTTCTTACTTCAACCCACAGTTATGTTTAGACTGTAAACTAGGTAAAACAGGAGACTATCCATGCGCCAAGTGATTTTGATTCCTGACCCCGATGGGGGATATGTGGTCGAAGTTCCCAGCTTGCCCGGATGCTATAGTCAGGGCGAGACGGTTGAAGAATCGCTGCAAAATATCCGCGAGGCGATAGACCTGCACATCGCCAGCACGATTGCTCACGGGGAGGATGTGCCAGACGATGTGCCGTCCCCTGTTCAGGTGATGTTTGTGTAAATGCCGAAGTTTTTTCGTTACCAACCCGTTACCGTCCGACTCCTTGCCAAACCGCGTCGTTCAGAGGTATTGTTTTCTGCATGGAAACATTCACCGTCCCCCCCACTCATTTCACCCACACCACGCCACCCGCGTTGATGTGTATGATGTGCTGTATTGAAGCTCACAGGGGTGACGGCTTGCGTCAGCGCGTCTAAACACGCGCAGTAATCGCAGAAACGACAAAGCCAGCCGTCACAGACCGCTGGCTTTTTTTGTTGTTTGTGAGGTGTCGCCAAACCTATTTCCGCAGATTGTCCTATCCGCTAACAACCACCCCAGCAGGGAAAAAGAGAAACACAATCATGGCAAAAGTAACCGGACATCCCCTCAAGTTTGAAACCCAAGCCCTCCATGCGGGCTATCAGCCCGACCCGACCACCGGCGCACGCGCCGTCCCGTTGTACCAGACGACGGCCTATGAGTTCCAGAACACCGAACACGCCGCTGCGCTGTTCGCCCTGACCCAATCTGGCAATATTTACACGCGCATCATGAACCCGACCACCGATGTGTTTGAGCAACGTCTCGCGGCGTTGGAAGGCGGTATCGGCGCGCTGGCGACGGCTTCCGGCCAATTTGCCGAGACGCTCACCATCCTCACGCTCGCCAATAGCGGCGACGAAATCATCAGCACGGCGGCGCTCTACGGCGGGACATATACGCTCCTCAGCCAGAGCTTGCGACGTTTGGGCATCACCACCCATTTCGTGCAAGGCACGAACCCAGCGGATTTTGAGCAGCACATCAACGCCAAGACCAAGCTGATTTACTTGGAGACCATCGGCAACCCCAAGCTGGAAATCCCCGACTTTGAAGGCATCGTCGCGCTGGCGAAGGCGCACGGTTTGCCGGTGGTGGTCGATAACACATTCGGCACGCCCTACCTGTTCCAACCGTTCAAGTGGGGCGTCAACATCAGCGTCCACAGCACCACCAAGTGGATTGGCGGCCACGGCCTGAGCATCGGCGGCGCGATTGTAGACGGCGGCAATTTCGACTGGAAGGCGTCGGGGCGGCATGAGGGCATCGTACAACCAGAACCAGCCTATCATGGCGCGGTACTGGCCGATGTCTTGGGCGCGGCGGCCTTCATCGGGCGCGCTCGCGTGGTCGGCTTGCGCGACTTGGGCGGCAGCCAATCGCCTTTCAACAGTTTCTTGAATATCATCGGCCTAGAAACCTTGTCGTTGCGAATTGAGCGCCATGTCGCCAATGCGCTGGCCGTCGCCCGTCATCTGGAGCAACATCCGTCGGTTGAATGGGTGAATTATCCCGGCTTGCCGAGCCACGCCAGCTATGAGCGCGCCCAAAAATATCTGCCGAAGGGCGCGGGCGCGGTTTTGGGCTTTGGCATCAAGGGCGGCGGCAACGCGGGGCGTGTGTTCATCGACAATCTTAAGGTGTTCAGCCACGTTGCCAACGTCGGCGATGTCCGTTCACTGGCGATTCACCCCAGCAGCACGACTCACAGCCAACTGAACGCGGAAGAACAAGCTGCCAGCGGCGTGACCGCGGATTACGTGCGTTTGGCCGTCGGACTTGAACACATTGACGATTTGCTCTGGGACTTGGATCAGGC
>DAOTTP010000322.1:0-2355 GCA_034437835.1 Anaerolineae bacterium
AGCGGCATACGATGTCCTGATAGATGAGACGTGGGATGAGTTAGGCCGCCATAAACAGCGTTGGTCAGTTGGCGACGCGGAATCGGCAATTGATTCAACCGTTGCAGCCGCGAAATGGATAAGCAATCAGCGCGATAATACGCCAGCCAAGCACCTGATACTCAGCGCGCAAGGCGTTGATAGCGTCCAATATTTGCGCTGTACCGAGCGCATTATGCCGTATCTGGAAACCGGAGACATTTTCGGGATGGGTGGGTGGTGCATCATAGGCAAAATGCCCCGCGTGATGATGCCAACCTTTGAGGAAACAATCCGGCGCGTTATCCCATTTATCGCAGGCGAGGGCGTTAAGCGTGCCCATATCTGGGGAGTGTGCTATGCCCCCGCAATCGGGATGCTAAACGCGATTGCAGATGAGTATGGCATATCGGTATCAACTGACAGCGCTGGCCCAATTCTGCGCCCAACCTTTGGCGAATGGGGATATGATAACTGGAGACATGAAAACTATAAGCGCCCCGTCGGTCAGGTGGATATGGCGCAAGCGATGACCGAACACGCACAAGCGACTCGACAATGGCTTGCAGACTTCAAAACACGCTCACCAAAGCATTACAAACTACCGAGAACCACACTGCTTTAATCGCATAGGAGAAAACACCATGACCGCAAACCAATACGAATTTCCAATTATCTATATTCGCCACGGCACGCCTGAGGATGCTACCGCGTGCCAATACATGACGCGGCAACATCCCAAATCCTTCCCCTTTGTGATGAAGGCGAGTCTGACCGAGTGCGCTAATCGGAAATCTCTTTACATCGCAGAGGTTGACGGCCTCATGGTCGGCTTTGTCTCCTTTCGCTCACGCCGTGACGGTTGGCAGACCATTTACGAACTGTGCGTTGATGAGTCGTGGCACGGGAAAGGCGTCGGGCGGGCGCTGTTGTACGCTGTCCCCTGTCCTATTCGCCTTAAATGCCCCGCCGACCTCAATGCCTCCAACAGATTTTATGTCGGCGCGGGTATGCTTTTGGACAGCGTAGATACCCGCAAAAAACGAGCGTTGAATATCTACACTATGCGAGTTTTGACTATCCATTGTCAAGGTAATAACGCTAAAGTTCCGCCGTGGGCGCGTAAGGCGGGAATGGCCTACGGTACGCGCCACGACAATAAACCAACCGACTGGCCTTACATGCTTGATATCAATTGGGAAAAGGTGGTCTGGGCTGAATATCTGGCGAAGGCACAAGCGCTCCGTCCCGTCCTGACAATGGCTCAAGATTATGAACACCCCGACCAGCGCGAGCGCATGTTAGCGCAAGTCGAAAATCTACGCTCACTGGGGGTTATGCGGATTGCCGTTTGCCCAAAGTTTACCGGCGGGACTGCCGACATCCCCGACGATTGCATTGTCGCTATCAGCGTGCCATCCTCATACGCGGGTTTTGTGCCGGAACTAACTGAGTTAGTTGGTCGCAAAATACACCTGCTGGGCGGCAACCCGCAAGCACAAGCTGATCTTGTGACACGGTTAGGCGGCGCGGTTATCTCATCGGACTATAACGTCCATGAACGTAATGCCCAAAATGGGATGATTTTTGATTACGGGCGATGGGTGCATCGTTCACCCATCGCCCGTAAGACGGCGTTCTATGATGAGCAAGTCCCCTTCAGCGGTGCAAATATCCGACGCCACTTACAAGGCGCGGCAACCATGAAACAAGCCCAATTACTTTAATCGCATAGGAGAAAACACCATGACCGCAAACCAATACTTTCGCCACGAACATCTCGACTCCGACATTAAACGCCTCACAGAATGGTATGAGGCACATCATGGCATTCCATACATTATCAAAGACGTTCAGAAGCCATCACTGTCTTACCGCCCCGTTGGCCCCGACGGCACGAATGTTTTACCGGACTCCTATACCCCGCCAAAAAAACGCGGCCTATTCACGCGCTCCAAAGCTGCCGAAATCACGATTGATGCTTATCAAGAAATGATTGCGCCTTATCGTGACGCGGGCTATTTGAGCCTAAAAGAGATTGCCACGCTATTGGGTTGGTCAGCCCCCCGCATCAAACATCACCACCGGAAGGGGCGCTTGGTCGTCGTGGACGTGACAGGGAGAAAGTACGGTAATCGGGAGCGTTATTTCATCCACCCCGACATCGCGCTGGCGTTCGTGGCGTGGGCGAAAGGCGGTGCAGCATGAACCAGCATGACATCAACACCACCAATAGGCTCATGAAATACTTCAATTTCGTGGTGCTGGCGAGCAACCCTCATTATCCACAGCACGAGACCGATGCTTACATCACCGCCGCCGCTAATCAGGCTGCCC
>DAOTTP010000323.1:0-5449 GCA_034437835.1 Anaerolineae bacterium
TGTCATACATCCTCGGCTGGGGTTTGGTCGATCAATACGCCGAGATTTATGCCCAAGCCGTCAACCAAGCGGGCAGCCTCGAAGCCGTCGATGGCGCGCTGATTAAATCGGTGATTGAGAACATCAATTACTCACCGTTGGGTCTTTTCGACTTCACCTATGCCGAAGGGATGCGCTCGGTGACAGGCAATCGTATGGCCGTCATCCAATACCTCAACGCCGAGATGACCGGCCCCGCCACCAGCGCCGCCGATGCGTTGTTGGTCGATACGCCGGACGGCGGCAAGCTGTTCGTCCCGCTGATTGTGCCTTTGACTGAATTCGCCCCTGCGCCGGATCTGCGTCCGGGCATGGGCGGAATGGAATAAAGCAATAGATTGATTTTTGGACGGGCGTACCCATGAGTGCGCCCGTCCACCCAAATACGTTTATTGACTAGACGGAACCCTTTGGAAAATGCTTGCAGTCAACAATATCGAAGTCATATACAACAGCGTGATTCTGGTTCTGCGCGGGATTTCCTTCAATGTGGCCGATGGGCAAATCGTCAGCCTATTGGGGCCGAACGGCGCGGGAAAATCAACCACGCTCAAAGCGATTAGCGGGATGCTCCGCAGCGAACAAGGTGAGGTCACACGCGGCAATATCACATGGAAAGGCACGCGCATCGACCCGATGGCCGGCGAGGACATCGTGCGGCAAGGCGTGATTCAGGTGATTGAAGGCCGCCCGATGTTCCGCCATCTGACGGTAGAGGAAAATCTGCTGACCGGCTCGATGGTCTATCAGGGCGGGCGTCAGGCCAAAACTGACCTAGAGCGCGTCTTTCATTATTTCCCCCGACTGCGCGATTTACGCAAGCGCGTCAGCGGTTATCTGTCCGGCGGGGAAGGGCAGATGATGGTGATTGGCCGCGCCCTGATGGGTCATCCGCAACTGATGATGTTGGATGAGCCGTCGTTGGGGCTTGCGCCGATGTTGGTGGAAGAAATTTTTGAGATTGTGCAGCAGATTCGCACCGAATCCGGCGTCGGGATTCTGTTGGTCGAACAGAACGCGCGCGCCGCATTGGGCATCGCAGACCACGGGTATGTGATGGAGAACGGGCGCGTCGTCTTAGACGGCCCCGCCGCTCAACTGCGCGAGAACGAGGATATTAAAGAGTTCTACCTCGGATTGAACCAGCGCGGGGAGCGTAAGAGCTACCGCGATGTCAAGCATTATAAGCGCCGTAAGCGTTGGCTGGGATAATAACAAGTGATAGGTGATGAGTCCTGAGTGATAAGTAAAAACCGTATTCCCGCGTAAACTTGTAGGGACATGGCATTGCCATGTCCGCGCTTGTCAAACAGGCGACATTATTGCCGTCCCCACCCCCGATAAATTGATGGTAAACAGAATGGGAGACATTAAACCGTATGATAGACCATAACGCCCGCGTGCGGGAACTAGCGGCGCGTGCCTATGCTTACGCGCCAGCGATGAAGCAAATCATGGACGCGGCTGGTATAACCCCCTCAGCGATTGACGGGGTGGACGATTTGCATAAAATCCCCGTCACCAGCAAGGATAAACTGGTCGAGATGCACCACGCCAATCCACCGTTCGGCGGGTTTTTGGCGATGGACGCCGACGATTTGCCGCGCATCTATATTTCGCCGGGGCCGATTTTTGACCCTCAGCCGCCGTATGCGGGCAACGGGTGGGCGTCGCTGGAGATGTTCAATTATGTTGGGTTTGGGCGCGGCGATAGGGTGCTAAACACCTTCCTCTATCATCTCGTCCCGGCGGGCATCCTGATCGACGAGGCGCTTCGGGCGTGCGGTGCGACGGTCATCCCGACTGGCCCCGGCAATACCGAGATACAGATTCAAGTCATGATGGCGCTCAAAGCCAGCGGATTCGTCGGTCAACCCAGTTATCTGATGACGATTCTGGATAAATGCGACGAAATGGGCATCCCCAAAACATCTATCCCCATCAAAAAGGCGCTGTTCAGCGCAGAGATGTATACCCCATCGCAGCGGGCGCGGTTTGAGGGCGAATACGGCATGAAAACCACCAGCGCCTATGGCACGGCGGACATCGGCCTGATTGCCTTCAGCATCACTGGGATGCAAGGGTTTTGTATCACTGAAAACGTCTACATGCAGGTCTGTGACCCGCTGACAGGGACGCCGCTCCCCGCTGGTGAAATCGGGGAGGTGGTCGTCACGTTGTATAACCCGCATTACCCGCTGATTCGCTTCGGTACGGGCGACCTCGGTTCGCTTGCCTCCGACCCCGACCCTGCCACTGGTGGACGCCAGCAACTTCTGGGCTTATTTGGGCGTAGCGGTGAGGCGGTCAAGGTGCGCGGGATGTTCATGCACCCCAATCAGTTGCGTTTCGGACTCGCCCAATTCGCAGAGTCGGTCAAGCTGTATCAGGCGGTCATCACGCGCCCGGAGAATAAGGATGTGGTGACGCTACGAGTCGAACTTCAAGCGGGGAAAGACTCAAGCGAGGGCTTGGAGGCCGCGTTGAAGTCTGCTGTGGAGGTGGTTGCGCGTCTGCGGGTTGATACGGTGGAATTTGTTGCGGCGGGTGAGCTTGACGCGACGCAACGCACCATCCAAGACGCGAGGACGTGGGAGTAGGGGCGACCCATGGGTCGCCCACCTTTCCGAATACCGCGTTTTTTCGTAACTATTCAGCCATCATTTCTTCCCTCAATTTGATGATGTAGAGCGTCAAATTGACTGAAGCGCGGGGAGATTCTTCCCTTAGATGATTGGGCTGAGTATCGGTCAAAGTCCCGTTTTCCCCTCAAATAGGGGCTGAGTAGTTACCCTGAAACACCCATTCATCAGCGGGTTTTGTATCCTGAATTGATTATTCGCAAAAGTACGGCTTCAGCGAAATAAAGCGAGACGATTATGTACACCATTGGCGTTGATTTTGGCACATTATCTGGGCGTGCGCTCCTAGTCGATACCCGTGATGGTAGCGAAATAGCGACAGCGTCTTTTGATTATCCTCATGCCGTCATGGATAAAAAATTACCCTCCGGCAAAGCATTAGCGCCGGAATGGGCGTTACAACATCCACAGGATTATCTGGATGTCCTCACCCATACCATCCCGGCAGTCTTAAACGCGAGTGGCATTGACCCAAAAGAAATTGTCGGGTTAGCAATTGATTTCACCGCCAGTTCGCCCATGCCCGTAAAAGCCGATGGTACACCGTTATGTTTCATCGAAAACTATAAAGATGAACCGCACGCCTACGTCAAACTCTGGAAACACCACGCGGGGCAAGCTCAAGCAGACCGCATTAACGCAGTCGCCCGTCAGCGCGGTGAGTCGTGGTTGAAACGCTACGGCGGCAAATATTCATCTGAGTGGTTCTTCAGCAAATTGTTGCAAATTTTGGATGAAAACCCAACCGCCTATGACGCTATAGATGTTTTCATCGAGGCCGCTGATTGGGTGATTTGGCAGTTAACCGGCCGCATGACCCGCAACACCTGCACCGCCGGATATAAGATGTTGGTTCAAGACGGCGCGTATCCTTCCTCAGCGTATTTTGCGGCGCTCAATCCCGCCTTCAAAAATGTGATCGCAGAAAAAGTCACAGGCGATTTTGCGCCGTTAGGCGGCAAAGCGGGTTCATTAACAGAAAAAATGGCCGCACAGATTGGCTTGCCCGCCGGTATTGCCGTGGCCGTTGCGAATGTCGATGCTCATGTGACCGCCCCAGCTGTGAAAGCGACTCGGCCGGGAGTCATGGTCATGATTATGGGGACATCCACCTGCCATATCATGTCTAGCACCAGTCTGGAAGAAGTGGACGGCATGTGCGGCGTGGTTAATGGCGGAATCATCGACGGTTTATATGGCTATGAGGCGGGACAATCCGGCGTCGGAGATATTTTCGCGTGGTTTGTCGATCATGCCGTCCCGTCAGAATATTATGACGCCGCACAAATAACCGGTCTCAATGTACATGAATACCTAGAACGAGAAGCGGCCAAACAAAACGTCGGCGAACACGGGCTGGTTGCGCTTGATTGGTGGAATGGCAATCGTTCCACCTTAGTGGATGTCGATTTAAGCGGCTTATTGGTCGGCGCGACACTCGCAACCCGCGCCCCTGATATTTATCGCGCCTTGATTGAATCCACGGCATTCGGGACACGCGAAATCATCGAAGCCTTTGAGACTCGCGGGGTAGAGGTCAAAGAGTTGGTGGCGGCGGGCGGCTTGCCAGAGAAAAACGCGCTATTACGGCAGATTTACGCCGATGTTACTGGGCGTACTTTGAAATTAGCGGGTTCATCACAAGCACCCGCGCTCGGCTCAGCCATGCACGCCGCCGTCGCCGCCGGAATCTATCCCGACATACATGCAGCCGCGGAAAAAATGGGCAAACTAAAAGTGGAAGTTGTTTCGCCCATCCCCGCAAATCAAGCCGTTTACGACAAATTGTACGCTGAATATAAGGCGCTCTACGATTACTTTGGGCGGGGGGCGAATGATGTCATGAAACGCCTGAAGAAAATTCGCAACGAAGCACGGGGAGAATGACCATGCTTTTGCCAGAACTACGCCAAATCGTTTGTGATTTACACGCGGTGCTCCCTCAAAACAATCTTGTCGCGTGGACAAGCGGAAACATCAGCGCCCCCCTGAACCACAAACCGGTCTGGTGGTGATTAAACCTAGCGGCGTCAAATAGGGGCTGAGTAGTTACGATTCATGACTACGTGTCTCTAGCCCCACCGCCCACTGACTCCGCGCCGCCTAAGTGTTACACTCAGCACGGGCGGGCAAGTCTCGCACCTTGTATCTACAGGACTCTCTTTTATGGCTGAAACCGACCTCAAACCGCGTATCGTCGTCAAATCGACCCTCAGCGACGCGCTACTCAGTCACCTACGCGACATCGCGCCCGATTATCGCGTTGATTATTATCCCGACGCTGTGCCGGACAACGTGTGGGCGGAGGCCGAAATCCTGTTCACCGGGCGCACCCTCCCGACCCCTGAACAAGCCCCACGTCTGCGCTGGATTCAACTGGCTTCGGCTGGCTTTGACTGGGCGCAGAAAACCCCCATCGGCCAACGCCCAGACATCGACATCGCCTCCAGCAGCGGGATGCACGCCACCCCGATCGCGGAATACTGTCTTGGCATGATGCTGGCGCTCAACCTCAAGCTGCCGCTGATGCTTGACCTCAAGCGCAAGTCGGAATGGCCGAAAAACCGCCCCAGCGCGTTTGGCCCCGCCCCGCTACGCGGCAAGACCGTCGGCATCATCGGCTATGGCAGCATCGGGCGAGAATTGGCGCGCTTGTGCGACGCGCTGGGCATGGTCGTTTTGGCCGCCAAGCGCGATGTCATGCGGCCAGAAGCCCGCGACGGTTGGATTGAACCCGGCACGGGCGACCCGCTGGGCGAAATCCCGAC
>DAOTTP010000324.1:0-15279 GCA_034437835.1 Anaerolineae bacterium
TAACCCGCGATGGGCGGGCAACTCACGAACGCACAGGCGATGTTCTTGAGGAACGGCACGCTGTCCCACAGTTGTAAGGTGTCTACAGCGACCAGTGCCAGCGCCGTGACGCACACACATAACACCAACAAGACGCCGCAACCAATCATCACCCAACGCAGCGTGTTGCGCGGTTCTTCTTCCGGCTGACCATAAGCATAATCATAACCCGGCTGCTGACCCTGCTGAGGCTGATATGCTGCGCCATACGAGGGCGCTGGATAATCTTGCGGCGCGGGCGTCTGAGCGGGTTGTGCGCCATAGCCGGGGGTATATGCCTGTTGCGGCGCATACTGTTGCTGGGGCGGTGGGGTCTGCGCGGGCGGTTGGTTATACGGTTGCTGCTGGGGCGGTTGTTGATAGCCCACATCTTGCGGCGGCGCATACGGTGAGGCGGGCTGCTGTGGCGGCGCATAGCCGATTTCTGAGGTCGGGGCGGCGGATGACCCGGCACGCACACGCTCATAACCGAGCGTGACCGTCTCGCCGAGGCCGATTTGGTCACCATTGTTCAGAGGGCGGCTGCCGAGCAACCGTTGGCCGTTGATAAACGTGCCGTTGGTCGAGCCGAGGTCGGCAATCGTGTAGCCATCAATGCCACGGGTCAGGCGTAAGTGTGTACGGCTGACTTCGGCATCATTGACCACGAGATCGTTAGAGATGTCGCGTCCAAGTGTGATTACGTCTCGCGCAAGATCGAACACCTGATTGGGGGTTGGCCCACGGCGCACGATCAGACGAAAGTTGTCTGTCGTCTGCATAAAGGAGTTACTCCCTGTAGGGGGTTCAGGGTCTGCGATAAAACTTCTGTGATTATAGCCGATTTTCCCCCACTCGTGCAACGCATCCACTCCGACATCCCCACCATTGACCGACTCCCACGGCGGGCGACTCGTTCAGACGGTGATAAATGGTATGGAAAAGGTTTGTTTTAGATAGCCGTATGGTTAGAGATGTGGTAGATTCTTCCTATATGTCCGTGGAATATTGAAAGTCACGGAGTGCAAATAATGGAATCCACAATCACGACATCAGACCAATTAGGCCAGTTGCACAGCGCCCTGTATGCACATATCCGCAAGGTCAATCTGCACCTACAGGCTGTCAACCCTTCCCAAACCCTGACCTCCGTGTATCCGCAACCGACCCCCACCATATCGTATATCCGACCTCGGGCTGAGGCTCAAACCGTCGAACGGCTGATTGGCTTGAGCCACGGGCGCGGCCTTGAGATGAAACATCACCCGGTCATCGAACTGCGTTTGAACGAGGACTGGCTGACGCTGGAGTTGGTACTTAACCCGGAAGCATGGTATGACCAGCGCAATTGGCTGGGCAAATTGACCGTGCGGCGCTACCGTGACGAATTCCGCGAACTCATCGCGACTTTCCCACCCCAATTGCGGATTGGTTCATGGCAGGGCATCGCGCCCACCGATAGATACCTGACCAGCGCACAGCTGCGGATTCCCCGTGTATTCGAGGCGTGGATGGGGACGTACTGTGATGGGCGGGATTGGCTGCGCGTCGGGGCATGGATTCCGACAGCCGAAATCACCTCCGACATTGAGGACGAGTTGTTTAAGCACGCCCAAGCGCTATATCGACTGCATCAATACATCGCTTGGACGGGGCGTAACGACTTCTATAGCCTGTTCCGTGCGGAAGAAAACAAAGCGGTCAACTAGAGCGTTAACCCTAATCCTTTCACGATGTCATCGGCATGGCTTTTTTCGTGCAGGCACATCATCCGTAAAATATCTCGGATGCTCATCATCCGTAGCGACGCATGACGCCCAACAACATCCAGTTTGGCGTCATCCAGCGCGTCTAACCACGGAATCAGGTCAGCGCGACTAGCCGTCAAATCCTCACGCGCTTGTTGAGCAGTCTTTTCGAGAGTCTTTTCAGTCGTGCGCTTGTTGTATCGCTCAATATCAAAATCGGCGGGGATAACTTCTATCCCCTCTGCAATCCCCATCAACTGCCGATTATGCCCTCGGTCAGCTTCAGCGATATGCGCCGCGATTTGGCGAACCGTCCACTGCAACCCATCGCCATAGACTTGTGTATCCCAACGATCCCCTACCGCGTCAAACACCCGATTCAGATAATCGCGGGCTTCGGCCAATTTCACCTTAAGTTGGGTTTTCGACATCGGCATCCGATTCGACTCCCTTACAACTGAACGTAACTGTTTTCGGCGAGGATGAAGCGATGAACCACCGGCACGGTCTGATTGGACGATTCAACGATTGATCCGTCCGCAATCAAACTGCTGTCGATGCGCCCTGCGATACCGCGCAAGATGCAGTCTTTCATCACGATGCTGCCCTCAATCTCGCTGCCCTCTAACGTCACCTTATCGCCGATAGACGTATAGGGGCCGACATAGCTGTCCTTGATGGTCACGCCCGCGCCAATGATGACGGGGCCGCGAATCACGCTGTTGATGACCTGTGAGCCTTCACCGAGGATAACTCGGGCTGAAACCTCAGACTTGATAATGTTGTCGCCTTCCAGCGGCGGGCTATAGGCCATATCCCCCATCACCAACTGATTGGCGCGGATGATGGCGTCCGGCTTACCGGCGTCAATCCACCAGCCGCCGATGGTGTAATAGGTCACGCGCTGCCCCGTCGTAATCAGATATTGAATCGCGTCGGTGATTTCATATTCGTTGCGCCATGAAGGTTTGATGTTGGCGATGGCGTCAAAAATCGACTTGCGGAACAAATAAACCCCACTGATGGCGAGGTTGCCAATCGGTTCTTTGGGCTTCTCGACCACGCGGATAATCTGATCGTCCTTGACCTGTGCGATACCGAAGCGGGTCGGGTCGGGGACTTCACCCAGCGCGATTGACGCCTCACTTTTCGAGGCGGAGAAATCTAGGAGCATCTGGGTCATCTTGTCTTGAAAGATATTATCGCCCAGCAACATCGCAAACGGTTCGTCACCGACAAAATCTTTGGCGAGCCCGCAGGCGTGCGCGAGGCCGCGCTGTTCGCTCTGAATCAGATAGGTGATGTTGACGCCGAACGCTTCACCATCACCGAGCGCGGTGACGATGGGCGATTCCATCGTGTTGACAATCACGCCGACCTCGGTCAATCCGGCGGTTTTGAGCATATCAATCGCGAAGGCGATCAGAGGTTGATTCGCCACTGGGACGAGCGGTTTGGGCATGGTCAGCGTGACGGGGCGCAGGCGCGTCCCTTGCCCCGCTGCGAGGATAATTGCTTTCATCGAACCTGCTATCTTCTATGTATACGAAAGTATACGCTTCGATTTTGGAGTTCCTACTTCACCCGGAATTGCCGCCACTACAAAGAATTTTGGTCTTACATCCCGTCCATAGGCGTTTTACGTCTCGTCGTAGCCACTACCGCGACGTATTGCTGATTCTAAATTGCGGCTATCAACCGTAAACCTTCTTGCAAAATGTTGAGGCTGGCATTGAGGTCACGATCACATTTTAGACCACAACTTTCGCAACAATATGTCCGTTCAGACAGCGAAAGCGTCTGTTTGACCTGACCACACTGGTGGCAGCGTTTGCTAGAGGGGAAAAACCGCCTGATTTCCACGATTTTTTTCCCGAACCGAGCCGCTTTTCTTTCAACAAGGTGCAAAATCGCCCCAATCCCACCTCAGATAACGCTAATGCGAGGCGGTGATTTTTCAGCATCCCACGCACATTCAGGTCTTCAATCGCGATAACGGCATATTTCTCTAACACCGCCGTCGTGAATTTTTGCAGTATATCTTCCCGAAAACACGCAATCCGATAGTGCAACCTTGTCACCTGACGCGCCGCTTTCTCATAATTCTTGCTCCCTTTGATTTTACGATTCACGGCTTGTTGCAGTCGCTTGAGTTTTTTCAACACAGCACGCAAGTACTTTTGGTTTTCAAGCACCGTGCCATCGCTGAGTGTTGCAACCTGATGAATGCCCAGATCAATCCCAACCGCCCAAGCCTTGTGGGGTTCGGGGGCAATGGGTGGATGTTCAACCGTGAGGCTGACAAACCACCAATCGGCTGTCCGACTGAAGCGTGCTGACATGATTTTCCCCTCAAATCGCAGCGTTTCGGCCATATTAACGACGCCAATATGCGGCGGTTTTATCCAATGATCGCCGACTGTAAATCTGTCATTGGCGACATAAAACCCGTCGCGGGTACGTTTTTTGCTTTTGAAACGCGGATACTTAGCCTTGCCCGCAAAGAAATTTTTGAAAGCTGTCACCAAGTCCATCAACGCGCCTTCAACCGCGCATTTTGTGACCTCATAAATCCACGGAAATTGTTCTTTCTTGATGGCGTTGAATTGCTTCTTAATCGCCATAATCGAAGGCTTTAATCCAGCTTCATATTGCCGATTCCACTCATTCAATCCCCAATTGTAGACGAACCGACGTACCCCAGCAGCCTTCTTAAAGTAGACCATTTGCTCAGACGTCGAGTTTAGACGAATCTGGTGGGCGTGGGTGACTGGGGTTTTCTCGGTCATTATCTTCTCCCGTGGAGGGGATATTGTGCGGGTTTATTACTCAGAATGTGCAATGATGACGCATTTTGTGCAAATTCAGATTATGCTATCAAATTCACATCATTGTACATATTTGTGTACATTTTCCAGAGCTAGAGTATAACTCCCTATCAGAGAAAAAACGCGAAACAGCACATGCTTACATGCTTATATACACACTCACCCTCAGTATACCGCGCTTAGAGATGAGAGATAGCGGACGATGGTCATAACCGGCGGGCGATGTCCTCTAACACGTCGCGATGGGTATCCATCATGCGATTCAGGAGTCTTAGGGTGGTGTCGTAGATGAGAGGATATAACTCTGGGTTTATCAATTCACTGGCGATGTTTCTGGCAAATATTGGGTTAGGATGGTTGATATTAAAAACAATCACAAAGCCCCGCCCAACTGATTTTTCAGTCAGACGGGGTTTTCGCCCCATTTCAGGATTAAATAAAACTGATAAATTTGTTTTGAAGAACGCAAAAAGTGCTTGAGTAAACGCCTGTGTCTCGATTCCAAGATAACGACTACACAAACCATTGATAAAAACCGTAGATATTGAAGGGATATTTGCATCAGTGTATTTTATTCCGATCTCTAAATATCCTGTGCGGTTACAATATGCGCCAATTTCATAGTCGCCAAACTGCATAGAAATCGTCTCTATGAGAGTAGATGACACAAAATGTGAGAAAGTATAATCCTTATCTTTTAGATAACTCATAAGCCCATCAGGAAAGTGAAAAATGATATTTTGGCGTTCATACGGCGCAGAACGTCGATCTTCCAGTGTGATTTTTACCCCTTTGGTCAGATACGCTTGCTCACGTAATGATTCGGCTAAGCGCCAAAAATCAAACAAGTTGGGTTCAAATATCTCAAAATCTGGGGTGAGTGTGATACTTGTCCCTGTTGTTTCACCATCCACCATCTCACGGATTTGAGTCACAAGAGTTTGTGCTATTCCTTGATGGTATAATTGATGCCATACCCTACCATCCCATTTGACGGTTATCTCAAGGGCGGAGGATAAGACATTTATAGGTACTAAACCGATCCATTCCCCGTGAATAAAAACTGGCACATTATCTCTAATAAGATTTTGTCTCTCCATTGTTGTGAGGATACGTTCAAACGGAATTTCCCCAAGCTCGGAGTCGATAGTCGCCGGAATCCCATACCCATCATCAGAAACAGTGATACGTGCCTCGTCCTCTAAGATGACGGAGACATGCTTAACCCGTCCTAATATCGCTTGAGCAAGGGGATTACCCAACAATTCAAAGACCATCATGTGTAAGGCTCTAGAATCCTTGCCACCGATATACATCCCCGGACGGCGACGGATATGCTCTCTGGGTGTAAGCTCTACAATTGACTTTTCAGAGTATATGCTATCTGACATGGTTTTTCCCTCGCAGGCGGTTTGAATATTAGACATCGAATCAAATTAATTGATGATAGACGGTGGGCGAGCAAGCATCGCCCCTACAAAATTTCTGATGATGTGCCTTCAGAATCGCGTCACCGGATGTCGTATAGGGGCGATTCGCAAATCGCCCGATGAATTTTCAGATTTATCATTTATCGGGGGCTTTTACGCCGCCGGATAGTCCAGCATCAGGACTTCGAGCAATAGGCGGACGTTGGCATTGGTCTCCAACAGGCGCATCGCCTCTTGGGTAGTCTTGAGCGCACGCTCCACGCCCGCCGAATCCAACCGGCGCGAAAAGCGTTCGAGCTGTGTCAGGCGGTCAACATTGACCGGCTTAACCGGACTATTGAGCGTCATCAGCAACAAATCACGCCAATAGGTCTGCCAAAGTTCCAGCAGCGGGCGCAGCGCCAATTTATCTTTGCTCAGGTCTTCAGCCAGCTTAAAACGGTCTTTGCGGCTGTTCCCCAACGCGCCTTCTAGCATTTCCAGCGCTTTCGCCCGTTGATCCAAGATGCCCTCATCTTGGGCGGCGCTAATCGCCCAACCCATCCGCCCGCCGCTGAGTCGTGCCAAAACGGACGCCTTCTCTGGGTCGCTGCCGAATCGCTCAATCAGCGTATCACGGATGGTATCGGACGCGACGGGGCGCAGATACACCACCTGACAACGGCTTTGGATGGTGGCGAGGGTGCTTTCGGTGGTATTCGCCAACAGGATGATGATGGCGAACGGCGGCGGCTCCTCTAGCGTCTTGAGGATGGCGTCTTGCGCTTGCCCGCGTGCCTTCTCAAAATTTGACAAGATGGCGATGCGATAGCGGGCGTCATACGGCTTGAGCGATAGGCGGCGCATAATGTCGCGCAGCGTCTCGATTTTCAGTGCGCCAGTGGTCGAGTCGAGTTCAGAGTAAATCATGTCGGGATGATTGCCGCTGCTCATCAGGCGACACGAGCGACACTCTCCACACGGGCGGGAATCTACGGATGGATTAGCGCAATTCAGCGCGGAGGCGAAAGCGTGCGCCAACGTGGTCTTGCCAATCGAGGCCGTGCCGGTGAACAGATACGCTTGGCGCGTCCGCCCGTGCCGTAGCCCCTTCCGCAGATACTCTACCGCCCAATCATGCCCGTATACATGCCAGTTGTGAGTCATTCAATCACCTTAATTTGGGATTCTGGTCGGCTCAGGGATAGTACGCCCGCGCTCTAACGCCAATTCAATCCAAAGACGTTTGGCTTCTTCAATTGCGGGGTAAATATCGTCCCAAGCATCTACTTCGGTCATACAACCGGAAAGTTCTTTGATTTGGACAAACCAAGCCGCATCATCGGGGATAATTTCTATGGTATAGGGTAAGGCAAGGTAATACACTAAGGACTTACCCATAACATCATGGCCTTATTCAAACATGACCCGATTTTCTAGCTCAATTATACCCTATTTTAGCCGTATTCTCCCCCTCGGATTGCTGATGCTGGCGGCGGTTTTGCCGATTTTCACCAATTCCGGACTCCCAGCTGGCGCGGATGTCAGCATTCATTTTTGGCGGACATTTGACCTCACTCATAGTTGGCAGATGGGCGACATCTTAGCCCGTTGGTCAGAGTTATTTTACACCGGCTATGGCGCACCTAGTTTCGCCTATACCGGCGGCGCGTTCTATGCGCTCGCCACCGTGATTGGGAATCTCTTTGGCCTAAATGACGTGATGCGAGTCAAAGTCGCGTGGGCACTATCGGTGATGTTGGTGATATGGGGCGCAAATCACTTTGCCGCACGTCGTTGGGGATGGTCGGCGGGCTGGGTGACGGCTACCGCGCTGATTTTCAGCCCCGCACTCTACCACACCGAGGCGTTAGGGCGCGGCTCGTTCGGCGTGATTCTGGGATTTGGTGGCGCATTGGCGGCTCTGGCGCTATTGCAAGATATTGGGCGTGGCTTGACCCGCCGAATCTGGCCTGCGGCGATTTTTCTGGGCGTGATGATGCTCTCGCATAACCTGACGGCGCTACAAGGCGCGGCCATCGTCGGTGGCTGGCTGGTCTGGGCAACAGTATTTGAACGCGCCCAATCACCCGCACTGCGCCGCGCATGGCTGACCTTCGCCCCCGGACTGGGACTCAGCAGCCTGTTATGGATTCCCGCGCTGATGGACTCTGGGCTGACGCGCCTCTCACAGATGACCGGCGACGCTAATCTCGATTTTCGCAACCACTTTGTCGCGCTCCGGCTGCTGATTGACCCCGGCCAGCCGTTCGACTCGCGCCTCATCAATAACCCGCCGCACCATCACTTAGGATGGCCGCAGATGATTTTGGGAATCGCCGCGCTGGTCGGTCTGGTGATGGCACGCCGCCGCTGGCGAGAGGTCGCGCCGTGGGTGATTTTGGCCGCCACGTCGATCTTTCTTGTCATGCCGGAATCACGCGGCATGTGGGAGCGAGTCACGCCACTACAACAATTCTTGTTCCCACAGCGATTTTTGAACCCTGCCGCTGTCGGCCTCGCGCTAATGGGCGGATTCGCCGTCTCATGTGTGCGAATCGGGCGGGCAAAAATTATCTTGACGCTGACCGCCCTCGCCGTTTGCATCGGATATGGCTATTTCATCGGGCAGACGCGCTGGCGGACGGATTTTCCTGAACAAGCGTCTGTGCGCGGCTATTTCGAGTACGAGCAGACCACCGGCATCTATGGCGGGACATCGGCCAACGAGTTTTTGCCGCCAACGGTACAACTCATCCCCGGCGGGACGGGATTCTTGATGGAATCGCTGGCAGAGGGTCAACCCGCCCAACGCATCAATCCGTATACCTTGCCCGCTGGGACGATGGTGACTATCACCGGCAGCAGCGCCACGCGAATCGCCTTCGAAATCACCAGCGACTCGGCGCAAACCCTCGAAATCCTCCAGACCTATTCGCCGTTATGGACGGCGGCGCTGGATGGTCAGCCCATCCCGACCCGTCCAAGCGAGCCATACGGATTCACGCTGATAGATGTCCCGTCCGGCGCTCACACCGTCGCGCTGGACTATCCGCTATCGGTAACACAAACAGCGGGTTTGTTATTCACATTGATAAGCGTCGGCGGAATCATCGCGCTGAGTTGGGTTGGGCGCGGCCAAAAATTGAAAGTCCTCGCGCCAACCTTTGTACTCCCGCCGTCCAGGGGGGTGAAGATAGCCCTAGCCGGAATCGTCTTGGTTTGCGGCCTATTGCACCTTAGCGGCGGATTCCAGAGTCGTTCTGCCATCGGTCAAGCGCATATCGCACACACCAAAACCGATCTCCGTTTTGAAGGCGGCCAACGGTTATTGGGCTACACCCTGAACGAATTGCAACCGGGCATGCTATGGGAAGTGTTGCTGTATTGGGAATCACCTGCTGCCGATTCGACGGTCAACAGCTTTGTGCATGTCTTAGGCGCGGACGGTCAGATTATCGCCCAGCAAGATAAGCTGAACATCGCTTTGCCCGCGCCAGAATCGGGACAATATATCGCTGACCGTTATCTATTGCGATTCGAGTCGCCGCCGCCATCGGGCGCGAGTCCGCGAGTCGGGTTATGGGCGTGCAATTCTGAGGTCAATGCCCATGATTGCGCCGCCCGCCGCGATTTGGGGATACACCTGTTGCGGTAGGGGAAGGTTTGAGGGAATTAGGGCGACCCATGGGTCGCCCCTACGAGTATATTTTTTAGAGGTCGTGTTCTTCACGCGGCTTGCCGAGAAATTCACGTTCGGCCTCGGCGATGGACGGTTCTAGCTTGACGAATAGCGCCGCCGGTTCACGCAGGGCTTGACCGCCCTTGAGCTTAGAGACTTCCCATGTGCCGATGGCGTCGCCGTGGGTATAGGCCAGACCTTTATGTGCGCGGGTCGATTCCTGATAGTCCACGATGTCCAACGTCCCGAAAATCTGCCCCTCATAGCCCAGATACTCATGCACTTGTTGGGCGCTGAACGGCAAGAACGGCGCAAGCACAGTTTTCAAATTATCAATCACGCGCAAAATGGTATAGACCGAACGGGCGGCATCGTCGGGGTCGGTTTTAATCGACTTCCACGGGGCGCGGCGGTCAAGATAGACATTGGCCTCGCGCACCACGCCGAACGCGGTCTGGAGCGCCTCACGTAGTTTGACCTTTTCCAGCAAATTGCCCACTTCTGTGAAGGCGGCCTCGCTCTGCGCGATGATGACGTTATCGGCTTCGGTCAATACATCATATTCCGGCACTACCCCCTCAAACCGTTTATAGGCAAACGTCAGCATCCGGTTCACCAGATTGCCCCACGCCGCGACCAATTCATTGTTCACGCGGGAAACAAACCCCTCCCAGCTAAAGTCCGCGTCGGCGGTTTCTGGGAAAGTTGATGCGATATAGTAGCGCAGCGCGTCAGCCTGATAGCGCTCCAAAATATCGGGAACCCAAATCGCCCAGTTGCGGCTCTTGCTGAATTTTTGGCCTTCGATGTTCATAAACTGATTGGCAGGGACATCATACGGCACATTCAGCTTGGCGGGCGCGTCGGCCTCGGTCAGCCGTTCGACGCCGATCAGTTGGGCGGGCCAAATCACGGTATGGAACGGCACATTATCTTTGCCGATGAAATAGACGGTCTGCGCGTCTGGGTTGTACCACCAATCTTTCCAAGCGTCGGGCGTGCCGTTATTTTTTGCCCACTCGACGGCAGCCGTCAGATAGCCATTGACCGCCTCAAACCAGACATAAATCCGCTTGCCTTCCCAGCCTTCCAATGGGACGGGGACGCCCCAATCGAGGTCACGAGTATAGGCACGCCCGCGCAGGTCGTCTTTGACGCCTTGCGTAATCATGTTGCGGGTGAAGTTAATCACGCTCGGACGCCAGCGCTCTTGGTTGGTTTCCAGATAGGCCAGCAATTGGTCGGCGGTCTGGCTGAGGTCTAGGAAGTAGTGGGTCGATTCGCGCATCACCAGCGCGTCGGTGGCGTCAAACCGATTGCGCGGATTGATGAGTTGAGTGGCGTCCATCAGGTTGCCACAGTTGTCGCATTGGTCGCCGCGTGCGCCCTCGAATCCGCAGATATAACACTTACCCTCGACATAGCGGTCAGGCAAGAATCGCCCTGATTTCTCGCTGTAGAGTAAGGATTGCGCCTCGGTATACAGATAGCCTTTTTCCAGCAGGCGGCTGAAAATCAACTGCGCCAATTGGTGGTGATTTTCGGTATCAGTGTGGGTGTATAGGTCGTAGCTGATGCCGAGTTTTTGCTGAGTTTTCAGGAATCGTTCGTGATAATGCTCAAACAATTCACGCGGGGTGATGCCGCGTGCGTCCGCCTCTACGCTGATGGGCGTGCCGTGGCTGTCTGAGCCGGACACCATCAGCACCTTGTTCCCCTTGAGGCGGTGGTAGCGGGCGAAAATATCTGCGGGGAGATATGCACCGGCAAGGTGGCCGACGTGGAGGTCGCCATTGGAATACGGCCAAGCGACGGAGACCAGAATATGTTTCGTCATGGTGATAAGTCAGTCCTCTCGTTTACGTGCGCCATTATAAGGGAAGATTAGGGCAAACAAAAACCGCCTGTCGTCACGGACAAGCGGTTTGTTTTTACAGTTAGCGGTCAGCTACGCAAAAACACCCCTCGCCTGTCCCGGCGTGGGCTACGCATGACCATCATCATTGGGTGGGAGTGTTGTGTGTTCATACTGTAAAGTGTATGGAGATTGCGAGAAATCTGCAACATCTCATTTATGAGGGAGTAGATACACTGGGTTCTGGAATGATGTCTCCATGGACGAGGGCAGAGGTCAACCAGCCGTGTTTGGCATCTTCCAACATCTCTAACGCTTCTTGGATGGTATCTCCGCCGCCGATACAGCCCGGAAGGTCTGGGATAATCGCACCCCATCCGTCTTCTTCGGGCGTGAGGACGATGCTATAGCGCAGGGAATGGTAATAACCAATGGTGCGAATCATAGGCGAAGATATCCGGTATTCACGGGCGGGCGGGCAAGCGTCGCCCCTACAAAATTTCTGGTGAGGTGTGTTCAAAGTCACGTCACCGGATGTCCTGTAGGGGCGAGACTAAACCCTAGTCCAACAGACCCCTCCAGACCAACGCAAAATCACGTCATCGAATGTTCTGTAGGGGCGAGACTTGCCCGCCCGTTCTGGCGTCCAACGAGGCGTAAAGTGCCTTACGCACCTAACTTGAACGGGTTAAAGTCGGTGTCGCGGTCAAAGTAATCCTCGCCCTCAGCGCGTTTGAGGAAGTTAATCACCGGCAGCGTAATCGGGGTGAAGATGACCTCAATCCCGACCTTGAAGATATAGTTCGTCACCATCAACGAGGCCAAAATCTCCCACGGGAAAACGCCCAACGCCGCCGCGATGATGAAAAAGACCACGGTATCAAACGCCTGACCGACCAGCGTGCTGGCAATCGTCCGCAATGGCAGATAGCGCCCGTTGGTGGCGACCTTCAACTTGGCAAGCACAAAACTGTTGGAGAACTCACCGACGAAATAGGCCGCGAGGCTGGCAATCACCAAGCCGCTGATGCCGCCCAACACCGCGCTATATGCGCCCTGACCGACTCCAGCTTCCCATCCCGCTTCACCGGGGAGGACGCCAGTCAACCAGACGAACAACCCCATCAGCGCAGTGGCGAAAAATCCCATCCAAATCACACGGCGCGAACGCTTATAGCCGTAGACCTCGGTCAATACATCGCCAAAGATATAGGCGATGGGGAAAACCAGTGTTCCGGCGTCGAAAACCAGCGGCAGACCCAACAGCGAGGTCTTCATATCAATCAGTTTTGCGCTGCTCAAGAGATTAGATAGCAGCAGCACCGTGACGAACAGCGCCATCACGACATCATAAAACTTATACGATTTCATAGGGTTTTGGAGACTCCGGAAAATGTCCTGCGCGGCAGTACAGGCCGCAGACGGGTAGATGATTGCCCCGGTGCTGGGTTGCGGCAGACAGGCCACCCCATGCGGGTCGGGACATCTCCGATTATACGGCGCATCGTCGTCAGTCGATAGCTTGAACCCTAAAGGCGCTCTATCGCATTGAGGATTCCCGGCATCATGACCTCGATGAATTGCGCGGCCAGATGTTCCGGCGTGGGAGTCGTCGGCTGAGTCACCGCCCAGCGCACGACGCCCAGATACGCCCCGCCAATCATCGACATAATCACCTCAGACGGGACGCGCCAGCGCACATTTTCGACGCGCCCCAGCATCCACATCCCGACTTTGTAAATCGTGGCGTGAATCTCATCCGAGACGCCCGCCATCCCTCTCGCTTGCAACATCACGCGGTAAAACGTCAGGTGGGTGATGACGTGCTGAAAAACCAAAATGAAAAAGACGCGGATATGTTCAGGGTCGATATGAGAAGGCGAGTCATCAGGGTGCGGCAGCGGCAAATCGGTGAGTTCGACCAATGTCTCGCGGATAACTTGCAGCAGCAGGTCATGTTTATCAGCATAGTGCAGGTAGAACGTCGCACGGTTGAGCGTAGCGCGTTCGGTAATGTCTTGCACGGTTAGCGAGTCGAAGTCGCGCTCTTGAATCAGAGTCAACAAGGCGTTTCTGAGCAGTTGGCGGGTTCGCAGTACACGGCGGTCAATTTTATTTGACATCAGCCCCACTTGTGTTGACTAAGCGACGTTGGATGATAAACGTTTATCCTATATCCATTTAACTCTGATATGGTGGTTTCATGCAACAACTTCATGTACCGTAATATCTAAAGGATTCCCAATGACCGCCGCTGAAGCCTATAGTCCCCCTCACGCCCATACCCTCACCGCGCCCACTGAGGCCGCCGCTTGCCCGTATCACCGCCACGCCGCCGAGCCGTCTGAACCGAATAAACCGGTTGTCGAGCAAATCGAAGATGGGACATGGGTGGTGCGCGGCTACCGCGAGGTACGCCAAATCCTCCGCGCTGAATTAACGACTCAGGCAGGGTTTATGTCTGAATTGGCGGCTAAGATGGGCAATGTGATGAAGCGCCAACCGGTGCTGTTCATGGACGGGCCGGAACATCAAGCCTTACGCCAAGAATCGGGCAAGTTTTTCACCCCGGCGGCTGTCGATAAGGGCTACCGCGAAATGATTAACGGCCTGAGCGATGATTTAATCGAAAAGCTGAAATCCAAGAAGCGCGTAGACCTCGCTGAATTGACTCAGACATTGGCCGTGCAAGTCGCCTCACGGGTGATTGGCCTGACGGACAGTGTTTTACCGGGCTTGACTGGGCGCGTGTGCGGCATCCTCAACAATTCCAGTTCGCTGACTGCCACCGGTATAAATTTTGTGCTGGGTCAATTTAAGATGCAGACCAATATGCTGGCCTTCTTCTATCTGGATGTCAAGCCGTCTCTGCAAAAACGCCGCAAGAACCCGCAAAATGACTTGTTCAGCTATCTGATCAGCCTCGGCTATAGTGACATCGAATTGTTGACCGAGGCAATTGTGTTCGGCGTGGCAGGCATGGCGACTACTCGTGAGTTCATCTGTGCGGCGGCGTGGCACATCCTAGAGCGCCCTGAACTGCGCGAAATCATGCTGAGTGATGATGAGGCCGCCCGTTATAACCTATTGGGAGAAATCCTCCGCCTAGAGCCGGTGGTCGGCGACCTGTATCGGCGTGTGACCAAAGAAATCACCTTGGATACCAAAGACGGGGTTGTGACCATCCCTGTTGGGGCGAAACTGCAATTGAGCGTCGTGACCGCCAACGCCGATAAATCCATCGTCGGCGAAAACCCCGATGCGGTCTGCCCCGCCCGCCCGATGGCTGAGATGAAGCCCAAAGTCCCCGATTACATGCTCAGTTTCGGTGACGGCGACCACCGTTGCCCCGGCGCATATATCGCGCTGCGTGAGACCGACATTTTCCTGCGGAAATTGCTCGCAATCCCGACCCTCAAGTTGGAAAAAGCGCCTACTCGCAAGTTTGTCAGCGTGGTTCGCAGTTATGAACTCCGTCAAATGATGGTCAGCATCTAGTCACACACCCATATTAGGTGATGTGAGATAAGGCGAAGGGCATAGCACGCTACGCCCCTACAAAAAATCGTGTATCTGTATGGGCGACCGGGTGGGTCGCCCTTCATCTTGTTTAAGAGGCTGTTTGAATATTCCCCTCACCCTGTTCACCTAGCGTTGAACCGTCCCTCTCCCACAAGGGGCGAGGGACAAAAACGCCGAAAAAGTCCCCCTCGCCACCCTGTGGGAGAGGGGGATTTAG
>DAOTTP010000325.1:0-26053 GCA_034437835.1 Anaerolineae bacterium
TTGCGTAGGGATAGGCATACATAATCCGATAGAGTGAGCCGAACATTTGTATTATAACTCATTTTCGTCTACGGCCTTAACCTACCACCCTCTGCAAAACGCCCAACGCCGCGCCGATGGCGGCGAGGGCAATCCCGACGCGGATAAATGGTTTGACTCGCGTTTCGAGCTTGGTCAATTGGGCGTCAAGATGGTGCGGCTCTGGGTCATCGACGCGGTGACGGTAAATCCAATGTACGGGACGGTGAACCAGCCACGAGACACACGACGCCCAGATTAAAAATCCGAATGCCAGAATCAGCAAATGCGGGATGCGCTCATCTAGCAACAACGGTAACATCAACGATAAAACCACCATCGTCCACAGGAACATGAGCAACGTTTTGACATAGCGCAGCAGTAATCGGCGTAGGTAGAGCGTGTTGCGGACGAGGTGCATCTCACTGATGGCAACTTCTTCCGCCAGCGAACGGTCAATCCCACGGGCGATGCCCATTGCGGCATTGAAGTGCTGCGCTCGCTTCATCGTTGCCGCGTCCCCCCTGATAACCCCCGCCGCTTTTAGCGCCTCAGCATCACGGTTGGGCGACAAAATCGCGCCGTCTGTCTGGTTAATCAGCGTATCGAAATACTGGGCGCGGCGCTTCTCGCTGAACGGCATCATAAAGGCCATATCGTCGGCGTCATATTGCAGCTTCATGACCGCTTGCTTGACGCGGGCGGATTCATCCGGCGAGAAATTAATCCCACCCAGCGCCAGCGTCGGGTTGTGCAATTTATTGGAGAAGCCCGGCATGTAAAGTGTGAAATAAAAATGCACCATGTCCTCTAGTAGCCAATATACCCCGACTAACGGAATCGCCAGCGATAGGATAAATACATAGCCAATGCAGGCGAAAAACACCGCCGAAGCGAGGTTCCCCCACGGGATGGGTAGCGCTGGGTAAATATTGCCGAGTTGAGCAATGAGGAACGTCAAGACCCCCTGCACAATATCGCGTAAGAATAGCGGGATTAGGACGAGCAGCCCCGCCCCGCCGATGAAGGCGGTAGCGATGCGGTGTTGAGTCGAGATGCGGACTTCAGCCCGTTGCAGATAAGCGCGCATGGCATTGCGTTCATCAGGCGTAAATGGGGTGGTATCGGCGGGCGTGGTCATAAGAGGCTGCGATTCTGCGGGGATGGACAAATATTTAACTTAATCGTATGCCCGAATCGCCCAAAAGATAACCCCCTTCACCGTTAAACGATGAAGGGGGTTGTTTGGTCTAGGGCGTGCGATTGTAGATTTAGCGAGTCAGCGTGAAAGTCACGGTCAAGCCGACGGTGACATCGGTCTGACCGGTGGCGACGAACGCCCCACCGCCGCCGAGGCCTTCTTGAGCGCGGCTATCCATGGCGAACACCGGTGCGCTACCGAAATCTTCACGGATGCTGACCACATCACCGAGGGTAGCACCGGACAGCGCGGCCAATTCTGCGGCACGGGCTTGGGCGGTGGCGAAAGCGGTAGCACGGGCTTGGGTTTCCAAACCAGCGGTATCGGTGATGCTGAAGCTCAAGCCATACATCGAGGTCGCGCCTGCGGCAATGGCGGCGTCAATCACGGCGTCAACCTTGCTGATGTCGCGGATCAGGACGCGCACAGTGTTGTTGACCTGATAACCGCGCCGCTCCATACCTTCTGGGTTGTACTGAGTGTTGCTGAACACGCTGAGGTTGGCGGTCTGGATGTCGGCCTCGGCGATTTCGAGCGCGATCAGGGCGTCATAAATGGCGCGGATGGTTTCGTTGGATTGGGCGAACGAGTCCTTGACCGACTCGCCAAAAATCTCGACGCCCAACTCAATGTTGGCTTGGGTCGGCTCGCCGCTGGCGAAGGCTGACGCGCTAACGGTCACGGTGTTGGCGGGGGGAGCGTCTTGGGCGGCAGTCGGCAGGGCGAACAACACGCCCATCACGACGACCAACAGTGCGGAAACGGTGAATTTCTTGAAAACTGACGACATGGTTAAAGTCTCCTGTTAGAGGTTAGCTACGGCGCTCTCAATGTGCGCCATTATCCGTCACTAACAAAGACGACAATCCATTCGACAAGGTTCCAACCCTATCCCCCTAATTTCGTTAGGTTTTGGTGAGGAATTTTCTAACGGACAAATTCCGCCACAACCTGATTAAAAGCCGCCGGCTGCTCTAACTGCGGGAAGTGGCCGCACTCCCCAAACCAACGCAGGCGTGCGCCGGGGATGCCCGCTGCGGCGCGCTCGCCCTCAACAGGCGGGACAACTCGGTCATGGCGGCCAAAGATGACCAGCGACGGGCAGGTGATTTTGGTGAGATGGGGCGTTATGTCGGTGGTCATGATGGCGCGTACCGCTGGATAACCAGAAGGGATTATACCCGTCTGCATGGCGCGTTCGCGGTCTTCTGCCCAGACTTCAAACGGCGGCGCGATATGGAACCATACGCCAAACGCGACTTTGCTCACCCACGGCACGCGGAACAACCAAACTGTCGGCGGCACGAGGAACGGCGCGACTTGCCCCAGCCACATCTGATTTTTGCTGATATATTTCGGCCACCACGCCAGCGCCCCGCTAACCACGCCGCCCACGTCAATCAGACGGGTGACACGCCCCGGCGCGAGGACTGCGGCGATAAAGATGGCGATTTGCCCGCCCATCGAGTGACCCATCAGCGTGAATTTGTCGAGATTGAGCGCATCGGCCAATGCCAGTACGCGACGCCCTTGCGCTTCAATCGAGTAATCGCCGTTACGAGGGGAATCGCTGTCACCGAAGCCAAGCAGGTCGATTGCGATGCAAAAATGCGTGGCTTGAAGCTGTTCCATCTGGAATCGCCAGACCCGGCTGTGCGATAACCAACCATGTACCATCACAATCGGCGGGTTAGAGGGGTCGCCAGCGATGCGGTAGGTGATTTTTTGGCCGTCCACACTGATGTGGTGCGGCGCAAACTGTAGGACGGAAACGGTCATGGATTCTCCCAGAAAATACGTATTACAAGACACATTCATTACACGGCAATTAAGGGTATAATCATTCCAATAATCTCAATCATATACACAAAAGCAGGTTTACGATGGTCGATGTTTTATGGTTCATACCGGGGCATGGCGACGGCCCCTATCTTGGTACAGACATCAATAAGCGCGTCCCCAGTTGGGAATATCTGGCGACGGTAGCGAAGGCGATTGATTCGCTGGGCTACTACGGCGCACTGCTCCCCACCGGATTCGGTTGCGAGGACAGTTGGGTGATTGCCGCCTCAATGTTGCCCATCACCCAGCGCATGAAGTTCTTGATTGCCTTCCGCCCCGGCAGTTTATCCCCGACATTGGCGGCGCGGATGGCGGCTACGATGGATAGGATGAGCAACGGGCGGCTGCTGCTGAATATCATCACGGGTGGCGACCCGGTAGAACTCAAAGGCGATGGCACATTTGAGAGCCACGACGAGCGCTATGCCATCAGCGACGAATTCTTAACGATTTGGCGGGCGGTCATGCAAGGCGAGACCAGCACGTTTGAGGGAAAATACGAACATGTCGAAGGCGCACGCCTGAACTTCCCGCCCGTCCAGAAGCCTTATCCGCCGCTGTATTTTGGCGGCTCATCTGACGCCGGAATCGCCGTCGCCGCCAAGCATATCGACGTTTATCTGTCGCTGATTGAGCCGCCGGATATGATTAAGCCCAAGCTGGACAAGATACGCGAGGAAGCCGCCAAGCACGGGCGCACCATCGGCATCGGAATCCGCAGCCACATCGTCGCCCGTGACACGATGGAGGAAGCGTGGGCGGCAGCGGACTCGATTTTGCGCCACGTCACGCCGGAGGCGATTGAAGCGCACCGTCAGAAGATGGCGCGTTTCGATAGCGTCGGGCAAAGTCGCATGATGCAGCTTTCTGCCAGCGGATTCAAAGGCCGCGACTCGCTGGAAGTCTATCCGAATCTATGGGCGGGTTTTAGCGTCGTGAATAAGGGGCTGGGGACGGCGATTGTCGGGACGCCGGATGTCATCGCTGAACGCCTGCAAGAGTATGTAGACCTCGGCGCGGACAAGTTCATCTTGAGTAGCTACCCGCATTTGGAAGAATGTTATCGCGTCGCTCAGAGCGTGCTGCCGCTGTGTAGTTGGTGGAATCCGACTCAAGATCACGTCAATCAAAAACCCGGCGGCCAAAACGAGTGGCAATGATAATGACTGAATCGATTGACCCCGATTCGCTGGAACACACGCCATATGACGACCTCACCGATGAGCAATTGTTGGCTGGTGTGCGTCATTATGATGAGGCGGCGCGCCCTGTCTCAGTAGAGTTCCGCGACGAAAAATCCTCATTTCGCTTGCGGATGGTCGCATTATCGGCGCACCATTGGCATGGTTTCCTGTGCTTGAATCTGCGTCTGACGAACAGCGTCAGACGGTGGAATTTAGCAGCATCGGCCTCCACTGGGAATCGTGTGATGAAGACATCAATATCGAACAATTGCTAAAAGGGATTCGCCCCGCGCCCAGATTGCCGGAATTGGGTTAGAAATCGCCGGGACGTGGGCTAGGGGTAGCCCGTCCATCCGAGGGGTTATATCATGAGGGGATATGATAATAGACTCAGTAATGGATGGATTCCCCTTGATGCGCCGTGTATTGATCTCACTCTGTTTAACATTGTTGACCGTATGGCCGCTGACTGCACAGAATCCCACTGATTCCCTGACGCTTACCCCACCCGAACTGACGCAGGGCGTGAGCGCTTTCGGGGAATCACAGTGGATGGCCGTCGGGACGTTGACGGTGGCCGATACCGCGACAGATGCGCTGACCGATACCGTGCTATATGCCACTGTTTATGACGAGGCCGGGGAAATCATCGGGGAAGGATTCGGCGGCGCAGTGGATGCCTGTGGCCTCAGCTTCCGGCCTGATGCGCCGTTGCAGCCGGGGGAAGTCGCCCGCTATCAAATCGGGCTAGAGTTGGACAGCGACGACCTGACCCCAGACCGCCTCGACATCGAAATCAGCGCCACGCCAACCGACGCCACGCCAGTGAATCCGTTTTTGACCTACCCCCATGTGACTGAACTCCATCGCGGAGAAGTCGTCCGGCTGGAATGGTCGCCCGAGGGATTACTGCGATTCGCTGTCGGCTGTGAACTGGATTTGTTCACCGCGCAGCAGTGGTATGAATATGACCCGGTGGCCGGTGATACCCGTCCGATTGATCCGCCCAATGGGGAGTCAATTGACGACGCGGTGCTGAATCGCCTTGAACTGGAAAATCCGGCGGATGCCGCTCACGCCAAAATCCAATTTCACCCCGGAGACCGGCGGCTGATTTATCAGGATGATATCAACGTTATCCTGACCGCCGAGCCGGACGGCACATTTCAGCGCTTATTATGGGACGCCCTCAGCCGAATCAGTCTGCAAGGGTACACTTGGCTGGCCGAGGGGCGCTTTTTGGCCTATTACTACGGCGCGTATGGCGACGAGGTGCGTTATTTTACCGGGAGTATGGCGGGGCAAAAAATCAGCCAAGACCCGTTAAATGTCGTGCCATCGCTGATTGTGCCGGGGGCGACGCCAGACGGGGCGCGGGTGGTGATTGCGATTGAGCGAGACGGGGTAGAGGTTTACCGACTGCAATCAACCATCAATATCTCACGCGGCGAAGACCTGTTTGAGGGCGAAGCGCCGGGCAATAATTTCCCAGCACCGCTGTATGTTCAGGGGGAACGCGGCGCATTCATTTATCTGGTGCGTGAGGTTGGCGACGGCGGCGCACGCCTGCAATGTTTCTGGACGGCGACGGACAATTTGACCGACCTCGCGCTATTGCCGTTGTCGCTTGCGCCGGATGAACGCGGCCTGATGACTCTCAGCCCAGACCAGACCACCCTCGCGCTCGCGTCAGAGGGGCGCAAAGGCGGCGTCTGGATTATCGACATGACCGCGTTACCGTGCGCGATGGCCTCATGAGGTCGTATAATACGGCTAGAAAATAAGCGTAAAGGCAGGTTGCCATGTCTTGGGACGAAATCCGCACACATAACCCTGACCGATGGGTATTGGTAGAGGCACTTGAGGCGCATACGGACGGCGCACATCGTATCATCCCTACGCTGACCGTCATCGGTGAATACGCAGACTACTATGGCGGTTGGGATGAGTTTAAGCGCCTCCATTCAGAGGATAAGTGGCGTGAATACTACGTGCTGCACACCTCTCGCACACAATTAGACATCGGCGTGATGGATGTTTTTCGCCGGATGGTCGTTTCATGACCGCCATCCGCATGGAAGATGGTTTGCCGTTCATCACGGTTGTCATTCACGCCAATGGAGAGCGGCTTTTGCTGCTAAGAGTCTTGGTGGACACCGGCTCGGCTGGCGTCATCATGGAAACCGAGGATTTAAAAGTTTTGGGTGTGGCTGTCCCGCCTACTGACCCGACAAGCGGCGACCAGAATTACGTCGGGGTACAGATTGACGGGATTCAAATTGATGACAAATTGTTTGGTGGAGTCATTGTCCAGCCCGGTTTAGTCCAGCGCGACGTCCAAATCGATGCGATTCTGGGCGTCGATTTTCTAACGCGGATACGTGCCAGCTTAGATTTCGATGCGATGGAACTCCGGTTAGGGTGAGATCGGTCTAGGGCTGTGTTTTCCGCCGTAGAAATTTCGCCACCGCGTTGAGGTGGGGTTCTGCCGCCCATAATGCGGGGAATACATCGCGCTCTAATTTGAGCGCCGCGTCATACGGCTGAGTCAGCCCCGCCCATAACAGTTGTTTGGCGGCGCGGACGACCTCTGGCGAATAGGTCGCGATTTGGCGGGCGTATGCCATCGCCGCCGTGAATGCCTTCCCCGACGGCGCGATTTGTGATGCCAAACCCAGCGCCAATAATTCCGGCGGGGACATCGGGCGGGCTTGCAGCAAAATATCCAGCGCTCGCGCATACCCGACAGTTCGCAATAATCGCTGACCCGCTCCCCATCCGGGGGTGAGCGCTAATTTCATCTGAACGAATCCCATCTGCGCCGATTCATCAACAATTCGCACATCGCACGCGATGGCGATTTCACTGCCGCCGCCCAGTGCATAGCCGTTAATCGCCGCGATGACCGGCACGGGCAGCGATTCGAGTTGGCGTAGCGCCCCGCCCATCAGGGTGATGAAATTTCGGGCGTCTTTCTCAGTCGGCTTGCCCGCCAATTCGACCAAATCCCCGCCTGCGCAGAATGAGTCTGTCCCCGCGCCAGTCAAAATCACCGCGCATATCTGATCTTCGCTGTGCTGGAGCGTCTCTACCGCCTCAGAAAACGCACGCATCGCGGCCAGATTCAGGGCGTTACGCGCCTGCGGGCGGTTGAACGTCAGGATGGCGATTCCGTCGTGGTCAATCTCTAGCAAAATCGGCGCGTCAGACAAGGTCTATCTCCTAAGTCATGTTATAGTTGGGTATCAACTGTTGAAGGATAGGGTCGCATGAACATTTCCATCCCCGCACCAACGGTTTTGATTGATAAAACCCTATATACCCGCGATGAGTTGTGGGCTTTGATTCAGCGAGCAGAGTCATTGGGCGAACCCTCTCTGATCGAACTCATCCACGGAGAGGCTAAACTCAAGATGGTCACGATGCGGCATGGGATTGTCGCAGGGAATATTTACGGCCATATATGGACGTCCCTCCGAACCCATAAATTGGGACACGTCATGCAAGAAGTCCATTTTGGCACGCCCGGCGACCTCTATAATGACCGCGTTCCCGATGTGTCATTCGTCAGCGCAGCGCGAAACCTGCCTATTGTTGATAAAGCGACAGCCCCTTTTATGCCCGATTTGGCGTTTGAAGTCAAATCGGATGGCAACACCTATAAAGAATTGCGCGGTAAGGCGGAATATTACCTGCAAAACGGCGCACAGTTGGTCTGGCTGGTCTACCCGGATAAACATCAAGTCGAGGTTTGCACGCTCAATGATGAACATTATTTACGGATAGAAGTCTACTCGGAGGGGAGTGTCACTGGCGGGACAATCCTCCCCTGTTTCGCGCTGACATTGGAAGATATTTTTGACGCCGGATAGCGACTGACTCAGCCCACTTGTCCGGCGTTGGAATCACCGGCTGGGGCGGGCAAGTCAATCATCCCGAATCCGCTGCCCGTCTCATCGGCCATAAACGAGATGGTTTTGGGCTTGGCGTCGGGCTTGATGATCACGATTCCCAGTGGCGGGAGGGTCAGAGTCAGGCTGGTATCCCACCCCAGATGGCGATATTCCTGCGACTCCAGCGGGTCAGGGTTAGTGACGTTGCCGCCGCCATAAGGGATGGAATCGCTGTTGAGCGCCTCGTGATATTGACCGGCACGCGGCACGCCAATCCGATAATTGGAACGCGCTACCGGGGTAAAGTTGCAGATGACCACGGCGAAATCATCGCGGTCTTCCGCGTAGCGCACATAACTGTACACGCTGTTATCGGCGTCGTCGGCGTTAATCCACTGGAATCCCGCGCCGTCAAAATCCAATTGCCACAGTGACGGATTGGCCTTATAGAAGGCGTTTAGGTCGCGCACCCAACGCTGTAATCCTTGATGCGTCTCCCACACCATCAAATGCCAGTCCAATTGACGCGCCTCGCTCCACTCGCGCCATTGCCCAAATTCAGCGCCCATGAACAGTAATTTTTTCCCCGGATGCGACCACATATAACCGAATAACAGGCGCATCGTGGCGAATTTCTGCCACCAGTCGCCGCTGACTTTTTCAATCAGCGCCCCTTTGAGATGCACCACCTCGTCATGACTGAGCGACAGCACGAAATTCTCGCTGAAGGCGTACATCAGGCTGAACGTCAGCTTATTGTGCTTCCAGCGCCGGAAAATCGGGTTAGCTTTGATGTATTCGAGCGTGTCGTGCATCCAACCCATATTCCATTTGAAGGTGAAGCCCAACCCGCCCAGATAGGTCGGACGGCTGACCATCGGCCATGAGGTCGATTCCTCGGCAATCGTGACCGCGCCGGGGGCTTCACGGTGGACGACCTCGTTAAACTCGCGGAGGAATTGCAGCGCGTCCAGATTTTCGCGCCCGCCATATTTATTCGGTATCCATTGCCCCGCGTTACGGCTGAAATCGAGGTAAATCATCGACGATACCGCGTCCACGCGCAACCCGTCGATGTGATATTCTTTCAGCCAGAACAGGGCGCTGGCAGTCAGGAAATTTTTGACCTCGTTGCGCCCAAAATTGAAAATCAGCGTCCCCCAATCGGGGTGTTCGCGTTGGAGGGCGTGTTCATGTTCGTAGAGGTGCGTCCCGTCAAAGAAGTTTAGGCCGTGGCCGTCTTTGGGGAAGTGCGCCGGAACCCAGTCTAGGATGATGCCGATTCCGGCTTGGTGCGCCTTGTCGATGAAATACATCAGGTCGTGCGGCGTCCCAAAGCGCGAGGTCGCGGCGAAATAGCCCGTGACCTGATAGCCCCAACTGCCGTCAAACGGGTGTTCCGTGATGGGCATGAGTTCGATGTGCGTGAAGCCCAAATCGCTCACATACGGGATCATCTCATCGGCCAACTCGCGGTAGGTTAGCCATGTGCCGTCGTCTTTGCGCTTCCAACTGCCGGGGTGGACTTCATAAGTGGACATCGGCTTCTTGAGGATATTGCCTTGCCCACGGCTGCCCATCCAATTGGCGTCATCCCACTGATAGCCGTCGAGGTCATAGACCACCGAGGCGTTGGCGGGGCGCTTCTCGCTCCAAAACGCGAACGGGTCGGATTTCTGGAAGCGCCAGCCCTGATTGTGTGAGCGAATGTCGTAGCGGTAGACCTCGCCCGTCGTCAGGCCGGGGATGAATAACTCCCACAGGCCGCCCGTGAGAATCCGCATCGGGTGAGAGCGTTCGTCCCAGCGATTGAACAGACCAATCACGCTGACGCGCTCGGCATTGGGCGCCCAGACCACAAAATTGACGCCTGCGACCCCCTGATGTGTGACGGGGTGCGCCCCGAAACTCTGGTAGGCATATAAGAACTTGCCTTCCGCCCACAAGTGACGGTCAAAATCGGTCATCAGGGGCGAGAAGCGATACGGGTCATCATATAGGCTGGAATCGCCGTCGAAGTCGGTTATTTCCAGTTGATAGGTGAACTCTGCTTGAGCGGCGTCCGGGAAATCGAGCGCGAACAGGCCGCTGGCGTGGAGTTTTTCCATCGAATGGCGCGACCCGTCTGGCAAGACAGCGCTCATCGCACTGGCCCACGGGCGGAAGGCGCGTAGGCTGACCCCGCCGGAGTCGCTCAACGGCTGCGGGCCGAGGATCTCAAACGGTGCGCCGTGCCGCCCCTCAACCAATGCAGCAAGGGCTGCCGGGTGAATATCAAATATTGCTGTCATCAGTTCATTTCCCTTGTTTAGCTATCAACCATCTCAAATAAGTTCCCCCAAGAATCTTCTCTATTGTATCGCGTCGATGGGCTTAGGGCATTAAAAAGCCCCTGTACTATGACAGGGGCTTTGGGCGGAGGATGACGCAGGCGTTGTCCCTACTTAACCGTTGGGGTCACAACCGGCGTCACGATGGGCGTCACGATGACAGCGGCCTCGTCACAGACGCTCATATCAATCGGGGCGAACGGTTCTTGCCCCGGCAGCCACGAGCGCGATCTCGAACAAGAAGCATTGAATACGCATTCAAAAACCTTGCCTTCGCTGGCTTCAGGGCCAACCACCACACGGAAATTACCGTCGATTTGACGGTATAATGGGGAAACCGAAACAAATCCAAACGATTATTTGGGTGTTTTTTATGCTAAAACCCCGATCAAAGATCGTTTGGATTTTAAATCATCCCTCCATAAGGTGGTCGCAAGGACATCATCGGCAGTCGCGATGACGACATCACCCGCTGGGTCGCTTGCCGTGCCGTATAGCTTTTCACTGGACACGCTGATGCTCAAAACACCTTCGTCATTGGCGATAGAATAAATTTCTAGCCCATCGGGATACAGATAAACCGCAGATGCAACCTCGCCGGAGCCAAAGCAGATGCGCCCATAGTCGCTTTCAACGGTGTCCTCTGTGCAAGTTATATCGTCGCTAACGGTATATTCTGTAACCGGATTCAATTGTGAGGTGTTGTCCCAGACGGCGACAATCGTGTAATCTCCAGCGGGCAATGTATAGGTCGCCACAGCAGTAAATTCACCGTTGGGTGGAGTCTCCACGATGGCGATGACTTCGCCGTTGGCGGTCACAGTCATTGTCCCATTGGCAACCTCATTTGTGTTCTCAGGGTTAACGATTTGCATGGTCGTGGATGAACAGCCAATGGAATAGCCACCTACACTCGCGGTGCTGGGCAAGACGGCAACAAAAATGGCGACCAACAAGGCCGCCCCAATAATCGTGCGTGAAATGACAGAACGATTGAAAGTCATGGGTAAATCCTCCCTATAGGATTAGACCGAGAAGTTACAGTCTACCTTATTTCTAGGTAGGATGCCGATAAACAACAGAGTTACTTTAGTCCTGTCCATGACGTGATGGCGCGGTAAATCGCCTCTGACCCAAACGCCACGGCCTCCACGGGGATTCGCTCATCGGCGGCGTGAATCAGGCTGGCAAAATTGAAGCCGTCCGGCAGCGCCATCGGGATAAAGCCATAGGTCTGGATGCCCAAATCTGCGAAAACGCGGGCGTCCGTCCCGCCGCTGACCATATACGGGACGGGGATACCCGATGGGTCAAGCGCCTTCAAGACCTCGGCCAGATGGTTGAAATGAGTCATATCCGGCTGCATCTGTGCGGCGGGTGGTTCATCACTGATTTGCGTGATTTCGAGGTCGTCCTCAATCAGGGCGCGTACCTCCGCGATAAATTCCGCCGGAGACACGCCGGGGATAACGCGCCCGTCTAAAGTCACGCTAATCTCTGATGGGATAACGTTGACTCGCGTCCCGCCCTGTATCAGCGTCGGGTTGGCGGTGTTATGCAGCAGTGGGTCGAACAGTCGCGCCGCCGCGCCGAGCGCATCCAAGGTCGCGTCGGTCTGGGCGGGGTTGAGCAGCGCACGCATCTGGTCGGCGGTGGTCTGGTCTAACCCGTCGGCCACCCCGTTAATCAACGCGGCGACCACCGGCGTGATGTGGACGGGCAACCGTGCGCCATCCATCACGGTCAGCATCCGACCCAGCCGCGCCATCGCCGTCCCCGTCGCCCGCTGTGCGCCGTGACCGCCTTGACCGCGCACCGTCACGCGCAACGTGCAGCTATAGCGCTCGGCCACCATAATCGGATAAAAACGCTTGCCCGCGATAGTGAGTGGGAATCCGCCGAACTCGCTCAAGCCATATTGCACCCCCGCGAATAAGTCGGCGTGGTTCTCGACCAGATAGCGTGCGCCATATTCGCTGCCGTTTTCTTCATCAGAGGTCAGCGCCAAAATCAAATCGCCGGGCAGGTCTGCGCCCTCTGCGACGGCGCGGAGGAAGGCCGAGATGAGCATGGCGTCGCCGCCTTTCATATCTAGCGCCCCACGCCCCCAGATGAACCCGTCAACCACATTGGCGCTGAACGGCGGCTGCGACCATTGTTGGCCGCCAGTTGGGACGACATCGACATGCCCGTAGAGCAGTAATGGGGGCGCTTCTCCCCGCCCTTTCAGGCGGGCAATCAAGTTGGTGCGGTCAGGCGATTTGCCTACGATAATCGGCTCAATCCCATACGAGCGCAGCACGTCCGCGACCCAAGCGATGAGTTTGGCCTCGTCTCCCGGCGGGTTGGTCGTGTCGAATCGGATGAGTTGTTGTAACAGTTCGGCGGGGCGGGCGTGCCAATCGGGGGTCATGATGGGTTTCCTAGTTGTGAGATGCTTGCGCCCAGTTTAGCAAAAAACTTATATAATCGGAGTCATCTAACGGGGCAACATCGTGATTATCAACCTTAGAGGAGGTTTACAGAGGATGTCTACCCTACCAAAACGGTTTCAGTCCAGCGTCATTTTTATGGTCTTAACCCTTATATTCGTCGTCCCGTCATTCGCGCAAGGCGGGACAAAACCAGAAGGTGGTGGCGGCTCTAAAGGCACGAACACCAGCACCAGCACTCAAACCGGCGATGAAATCAGCCAATGGGCCAGCACCGCCAGCGCCAGTTCGGAATATGTCGGCTGGGAAGCGGTAGGCGCAACTGGCGAAGCCGACATCGACGAGTGCGGCGATATTAGGGGGTCGTGGGCGGCGGCACAGTGGGATGAGGGAATCGAGTGGTGGTTGGGTTATTACGATACACCGGTCATCCCCAGCGAAATCAATATCCATCAGAACTTTAACCCCGGCACGATTATCAATCTCGTGGTATTCGCCGTCGGAAGTGATGAGCCAATCGTGTTGGAAGATAGCGCCGATAGCGCCGATGTTAACGATTGCCCGCACGTCTTTAACTATCAGGTGGATGGGATTGATGTCGCAGTAGACCGGGTGGGCTTGTTCATCGACCAGACCCAGATTGAGAGCTGGACGGAAATTGATGCGGTAGAGTTGATTGGCGTCCCCAGCGGCGGTTCATCCAGCACCGATAACCCAGATGGACCCGGCGGCGGCACGAAGGGCGACGGGACGAATAACGGCTCAACCAATCCTTCCAACGGCGCGGGCATCAGCGTAAGTTGCCCCGGCGGCGGTGGGTTTGAAAACGGCGTCGAGGTCATCGTCAATATGCGCCCCGGCTTCAGCTATACCGCCACCGCTATCGGCGTCGGTGATTTTGACCCCGCGATTGCGGTAACAGACGGCGTTGATACGCTGTGTAATGACGACAATCCTGATGTCAGCCGTTTCCAAGTCAATTTGCCGACCACGGGCGAAATCGGCCCCTCGTCTTTCAGTTCACAAAAGCCGTTCACTTATTCCGGTAGCGAAATCGGAAACGTCTCGTTTATCGTGGGTAGCGTCGGCAGCACGGCGGGCGAGTTCGTCCTGATGATTGAAGGCTTGGCCGTGACCGCCAACGACGGGTCGGGCGATGGGGCGGGCGACCCATTCTTTATCACCCTGAGCGAGAACATCATCAATTCCAACGTCGATATTTCGGCCTATATGGTGTCCGTCACCGACTCGCTGGACAGCATGATTTACATTGTGGATTCCGAGGATAAGACCTTCATCTTCGATGACGGCACGCTTGCCTTATGCGATGACGCCGGGACGGACAGCTGCTATGGAGGCAAAAACGACTCGATGCGCGGCTATTACGTCACGCGCACCAACGGCAACACGCTCGGCGGCGGCCAATATGACTCGTTCATGGCGATCCCCAGCGGCGGATTCGAGGCGGGGAATTTCTTGGAATACCGTTTCTCATCCAGCCAACAGCGCACACGGGGCGATTACATCGCGGTGTTCCACGTCGGAACAACCGCCGCGCCGTAACCCGTCCAAAACGCCTATTAGAGAAATATCCCCGTCAATTTGACGGGGATATTTTTTCGCCGCACTATTGGGGTCACAATGGGTCATGATAGGCCTAGACATAACCTAAACAGTTGCGATAGGATGATATGAGATGCCAAGCGCGTCTAATCAACACATATCCAAAGTCGCGTCCTGTTTATCCCAAAAGGTGTTCCATGTTTTCCTCACGGCGTATGCTGGGAGCATTCTTGCCCCATGCCGACATCCGCAATATCCGCCTGTACTATGCCCTCAACGCCGCCGATAGCGCGGTATTCATCGCCGGAAATTGGATTTTCTATTGGCAGTTGTTCATGACGTTCGGGGTGCTGGGCGTGGTAGACACGATTGCGTTCGCCTATGGCCTGTTTATGGAAATCCCGACGGGGGCGCTGTCTGACATGATTGGCAAGCGCTGGACGGTACGCGCCGCCATGCTGATTAACGGCCTCGGATTCCTGATTATGGGCGCGGCTCAGACCTTCTGGGTGCTGATGGTTGGCTATGCCATGTTCCAAACCGGAATCGCGCTCTACAGCGGGGCTGGCGAGGCGTTGGCGTATGACACGCTCAAGGAACACAAGCTGGAGCATCGCTGGGATAAAGTGACCGCCGCCAATAGCACAACTTCACTGCTCACGCTGGTGATATGTAGCCTTATTGGCATCCCGATGTACGCCTATTCGCCGCACTTGCCGCATTTGGCGTGGGGCGCGGCCTTCATGATCGGCTTCGTCATTTCGCTATACCTGACCGAGCCGAACGTCGGCATCGAATCGGTCAAATTCTCGCTACGCGCCTATTTCAATCAGCTTGCTACCGGCGCACACCAGTTGATTAAACCCGGTCTGTTGCCTTATCTGCCGCTGATTTTCGCCCTACCGGGGGTATTCTTCCTGTACAGTTGGGGGATTATCATGCCAGCCGTCGGCATCAAGTTCGGGCTGGACGCGCAAGGCATGGCGCTGTTCGTCTCGGCGGTCTATATTTTCGTCGCTATCGCGGTGCGGACTTTGCCGCTGATTCGCCGCAAGTGGGGCGATTTCGCTGGCCTGACGGTCATGAGTCTGCTGATGATTATCGCGCTGTTCGGGATGGCGCTACCGTTGGGGAGCGCGGGCATCGCTATCATGTTCATGATGCACATGGGCGGCGCGGTCAGCCGGTCATGGATGTCGATTGTCGTCAACGAGCGCACCCCGTCCGAGATTCGGGCGACCACCCTCTCGACCATGGCGCTGATTTATAAACTCCCGTATGTGATGGTTGCGGCGTTGGCGGGCGTGATGATTGAGCGCGGTCAGGTCGGGGTTTTCACCGTCGTGACCGGAACAGTGGCGCTGGGGTTGTTGATTGTCGGGCATATCCTCGCCCAGCGGGAGCGCCGTCAGACCGCGCTCTTGGTTTCAGATGCGATAGCCGCAGGGGATTAACCCAAAATAGGGAACGGGCGCAACATATAGCGGGCGCACACATGGGTGCGCCCCTATGAAAACCGGACATTTCGGGGCTACGTCCCCGCCCGTCATCTGTCCCCGCGCAAACCCTTAAAAAAATCATCCAATAACGCCGCGCATTCGGCGGCCAAAATTCCGGCATAGACCTCGACCTGATGGTTGAACGTCGGACTCCTCAGCAAATCGAGGGCGCTACCCGCCGCCCCATAACGCCCATCCAATGCGCCATACACCAGTCGCCACAGCCGCGCTTGTACCATCGCACCGGCACACATGATGCACGGCTCTAGCGTGCAGTACAGGGTGACGCGCTCTAAGCGCCATTCCCCGACGGCTTGGGCGGCTTGGCGCATCGCTACGATTTCGGCATGGGCGGTGGGGTCACCGTCCGCCTCGCGCCGATTGCGCCCTCGCCCGATGATGTCGCCGTCCAAGACCGCCACCGCGCCAATCGGCACGTCGCCAGTCTCAAGCGCGGCGCGGGCTTCATTCAGCGCCAGCCGCATATAGTGAGCATCATCAAAAAAGGTCATATAGTCTGTGATATTCCATCGTAAAAAACATGAACCACAGGAGGCCACAGAGGAGAACATTTTTCTCTGTATTCTTTGTTGTTCATTTGGTACTTTGGGGCGTGTTCTGTAGGGACGCCCTTCTGGGCGTCCGTCGCCTGTTCTGAAAACGGACGGCAATAATGCCGTCCCTACAGTCGCCATAATTTCACGGAGAGGAGAATTGTGGTCTTACCGCCCTTGCGGTTTGACCGGGGGGATTTCTTGCGTGCGGCGGGTGCTGCCATTACCGCTGGTTGCTGCTTCAATACAGGTCACGCCGCGCCCACTGGCGACGACGCCGTGGCGCACCCCAGCCGGAATATCTGCCCGATCACCGGGGGAGAGTTTTACGACCTGATTCTGGTCGGGGAAGGTCAGTTCAAGTGCGCCTTCCAACACCATCAGGACTTTGCTATAGCCGTGAGACCGCACCGGATACTGCCGATTGGCGGGGTCGTTCCAGCGGAATGGCCGAAGCCCTTCTGCCTCTAACATGCGCGTAATCGCGGAATAGGACGGGTTTAGCCCACCAGACCACTTGCGAATGCTGATGCGTTGTGAACCTGCGTTCATTGATACTGTGTCCTGCTATCTTTCACAGATGAGGTTGTTCTTATGTCACTCAGAACTGCCGATTGGCCTTACGTTCCATCCATAAGCGTTTAACGTCTCGTCAAACCACACCCGCGACGGCTTAATTGTGCCTGCAACACCACATAAGCTGATTGGTTACACGCACGATAGACCAGAATAACGCAGACTTTACAGTCGCGCAAGTTGTTTCTGCATCACCCACACCGGTTCATTAACATTCTGAGAGACGCCGCGATGGTCGATATATGACCAAATACCCGCATCCTCACCCATTACTTTATATTGGTGGCGCTGATATAGGCGGAGCGCTTCCTCGTTATGTTTCGCCACTTGTAACATCACTATCTGAAAACGTCGCGCCAACAACTCTGATTCAGCCACTTCCAATAATTTCGAGCCGATGCCGCATCGCCGCATGTGGTCAATCACACGGAAGGCGTACAGATAGGCGCGGCTGTAGCCATCTGCAATGGCGGCGTTGCCCGCGATGAACTGGATATACACCTGCCCGACGGGGAATCCGTTCAAATCGGCCACCAACATCAGCCGCCGCCCCTGAAGCTGTTCGCTGAAGGCTTTGCGGATGAGGTTACGGATATTGGTGTACGCGCCATACCATTCCAACTTCGCCACGTCCTCACGCACGGCGGGGCGAATCGTGACGGGCAGCCGCAAGGTGAAACTTTTAGGCGAGGTGTGTGGAGGGGTGGTATCGGTCATGATGCGCGTCACCTCCGCTTAAAGCAGGCTATCCAACAAGTGGAATTCTTCGTCGTCTGTGTCGATTTCACCATCCAGCCACGCCCATTTTAAGCGGTCTAAGACTTGCTTATAGCGCGGCCCCGGCGGCAGTCCGCGCCCACGCAAGGTATCGCCATTGGTGGCTGGGCGGACATAGCGCCATTGTGAGAGATACAGCGCGGCGTTGCGACGGAGGGCGGGGCTACCGATACGCGCCGCCGTCTCTAGCGTCGCATCGGGTAAGCCGTTCAAGACCCGATAGGCTGCGCTGGGGCGGTCAGATTCAGAATCGCCGGGGGTGTTGAGCAACTTTGATGCGGCGATGACGGCGGCGGCCAGTGGCGCGGTGAAGGCAAGCCGCAGCGCGATGCCTTTCAGCGCGTCGGGGTCGAGGCGGCACAACCACGCGCACCACGCCACAGAATCGAGGTCAGCGGGCGGGCGGGCGTGAATCGCGCCGAGGTCAGAGTCTAAGCTGGGCGTGATTGCCAGCGATGGGTCGATGGCTTGTAGCGTCCCGAAACTATCCAGCAAACGCAAGGCTGACGCGGCGCTCGATTCGCGCAGAATCAAGCGCAGTTCCGTCCGCAAGCGTTCACCCGATACCTCATCCAGATACGGGATGGCGTCTGGGATGAGGTCGGCGGTGTCATCGGTAAAATTCAAATCGCAGCGGGCGGCCAAGCGTGCGCCCCGAAGGATTCGAGTCGGGTCGTCGATGAAACTGTCTGGGTGCAGCACGCGCAACAGGCCGTCGCGCAGGTCGGACAGCCCGCCGTGTGGGTCGATGAGTTCCCCTTGTTCCTCGGACGGGGCGAGCATTACGACCATCGCATTGAGGGTGAAATCGCGCCGCCGGAGGTCGTCCTCAATCTGGGTTGGGCTGACGGTGGGCAGTGCGCCGGGGTGGGCGTAAGTCTCAGAACGCGCCCCGGCAAAGTCCAGATGGTCGGGCAGGCCGAAGGCGCGAGGCGGAGTCCACTGCGCCGTCCCGAATGGGGCATAGCCGCTGGATTTGCCGCCGTACCGCGCCGCCAGCGCATCCGCTAGGTCGCGTGCCTCTCCGCTGACGATGAAATCGAGGTCAAGCGTCGGGACATCCAACAGCGCATCACGCACCACGCCGCCGACCACGCCGAAGCGCAGACCCAGCGACTCGGCGGTCTCGGCTGCTTGTTCCAGCAACGTGAACGTCTCAGGGGTGAGGACGCGACCCAGCGCATCCGGCCAGAGCGGGGACATCAGGCCACCGGGATGATGAGCCACGGCCCGATGATTCCGCGTGACGCCATACTCAAGCTGACACCTGCGTTGAAAAACGCCAGCATCGCAAAGGCCAGCGCTGCGCTCCGGTCATCACGCCCGCGCAACATGCTGAACAGCCCCGGCATAATCACGACCAGCCACGCCATATAAAGGAAGTAGAGCGTCAGCCGTTCATCAGCGGGGCGATAGCCCATCAGCGTGAGGATGACCCCGACCACCAGCACGACGCCCGCCAGAATCGACTGTACGATGACCGCGCCCCAATAGTTGCCAGAAATGGCTTGTCCGCGCCCTGCAATCACCGCCGCCCAAATCCCAAGTGCCAGCGAAAACATGATGTGCGCGTTAAACAAAATCCCGTGGATGTCGCTCATAGTTATTACCTTAAATAGAGACGGATTTTCATACCGCCGATTATACGCCTAGCCCGCCCGACTCTCACAGGCGCGAACAGTCGGTTGATTAGACCTAAAAACACCGTACAATTAGACATGAACCCATATTATGGGACTTCAGTCATATTTGTGAGGGCAATACCCATGACTCTTTCACGCCTTTTCGTTCGAGTCGGCTTAATCATCGCGTGTATCCTTCTTGCGATTGGGACGGCTGCTCCGGCTGCTGCGGTGGACTGCACGCCCGGTATTACCATCACTGGCGAGAACACCAACGCCCTTGAGAACGAAGGGGTATTGATAGTTGTCTTTATTGCGGATGGCACGTCCGATTGTGACATCGAAATCCCCTACACCTTAACAGCGGATACAGCATCTGGGTCGGATTATGGGGCGGGTTCACCGACATCACCGCTACTCATCCCGATAGGGGAGACCATTGCGACGCTGGAAATCCCCATCACCGAAGATGACATCGACGAGGTGAACGAGATGTTCACCGTCGAAATCGGGACGCTGGTCAACGCCACGTTTGGCAGCGCCAACCCCATCGGCACAATTATCGACAACGACACCGCCAGCTTATCGGTCAATGATGTGACCGTGACCGAAGGGGACGCTGGCACGACCAACGCGACCTTCACGCTCGCGCTCAACCGCGCCACTGGGTTCGATGTAACCGTAGATGTGGCGACGGCGGGCGATACCGCTGCCTCTGGCGTGGATTACGCAACTGTCACCAGCACAGTGACTTTCAGCGCCGGTCAGACCAGCAAGACCGTCACCGTAGATGTGACTGGCGAGGCCGACGCCGAGCCGCAAGAGCGCTTTTTCCTAAACCTGAGCAACCGTACCCCGGTCAGCATCATCATGGCCGACTCGCAAGGCATCGGCACGATTGACAATGACGACGCCCCGCTCTCGGTCAACGATGTGACCGTCACCGAGGGCAATACTGGGACAACTTGTGCGACCTTCACCGTCAGCATCCCGTTTGCCAGCGTCCTGACCGCTTCTGTGACCTATGCCACCTCGAATATCGTGAGTGAAGCCGTGGCGGGCAGTGACTATACCGCCAAAAGCAACGCCCTGACGTTCACCCCCGGCCAGACCAGCAAAACCGTGTGCGTTGATGTGTTGGGCGAGAACATCCACGAAGATGATGAGACGTTCGCCATCACCCTCAGCAGCCCGTCCAACGCGGCGCTGTCTGATGCCGATGGCGTCGGCACAATCACCAACGATGACGCCATCCCAACCCTGAATATCGCCAACCAGAGCGTGACCGAAGGCACGGACAGCATGAACACCTTCATGCTGACGGCCACCCTAACCGGGCGCACCGAAGATACCGTCACCGCCACAGTGGATACCGCTGATGGGACGGCTGATAGTAGTGACTATACCGGCCTCGTCGCCCAAACCTTGACCATTTCGCCAGAACAAACCAGCGGGACGGTCAACATCAGCATCATCACCGACTTCATCAACGAGCCGAACGAGACGTTCACGGCCACGCTGTCTAGCCCAGTCAATGCGACGGGCGGTAGCCTCGGCCCCGTGACCGTCACCATCACCGATGATGATGTGCCGCCCGTGGTCAGTGTTTCTGACGCAACCTGCGTTGAGACCGATACGGCTTGTACCTTCACGGTATCGGTGGATGAGGCTAAACCGTATCCTGTCACCGTTGATTACAGCCTGAGCAATAATAGCGCCACGGCGGGCGTGGATTACAACGGCACGGGCGGCGCGTTCACCATCCCAGCCAATCAAATCAGCGCCGTCTTGGGCGTTTCCGTCGGCGCGTTTGACGACGCTATCTATGAAGGCAGTGAGACCTTCACCCTGACTCTGCTCCCGACCAGTGGCTTGGTCTTGGGCGACTCGACGGGGACAGGGACGATTACCGATAACGAATCCCTGCCAACCATCACCATCGGCGACGTATTGAACATTGTTGAAGGCGGGACGGGGACACAGGCCAACGCCAATTTCAGCGTGACCATTACGCCCGCCAGCGCCTCACCTGTGAGCGTGGCCTATACCTTGGTTGACGACTCCGCGACGGTGGCCGATCTCGATTATCTGACCCCAGCCGTTGATAACGACGCCGCGCCCAATGACGGTATCGTGACGTTCACCCCCGGCCAGACCACTCGCACCATCACCGTCACGGTTAAAGGCGACGCCAAGCGCGAAACTACCGAACGTTTCTTCGTCAACCTGAGCAGCCCCAATGGGGCGGGCTTCGGTGATAACAGCGCGACGGGGCGCATCCTCAACGACGACCCCGTGCCGACGGTTAATCTTGCCGCATCAACGCTGACCTGCAACGAGACCGATCTCAACGCGCCCTGCACCCTCAACCTGATCCTGAGCAACCCGTCCGAAAGCACCATCACGGTCAACGCTTCCACCGCCAATGGCACGGCGCTGTCCGGTCAAGATTACACGGCGCTATCAGCACAGGTTGTCAGCTTTGCGCCCAACACAACATCGTCTAGCGTTAGCGTGACCATTACCGGCGATGATATCGACGAGCCGAGCGAAACCTTCACCCTAGCGATTAGCGGCCCGTTCAATGCCTTGCTGGGCGCGACCACCAACGCCACGTTTACGATTGAAGATGATGATGACGCGCCGGTGCTATCGGTAGTCAACCAGAGTTTTGCCGAAGGCTCATCAGGGGCGGGGACGATTGGCGTCGTATTCGGCTTGGTCGGTCAAACATCACAGGCCATCGTGGTCGATTACACGCTGACCGGTATTTCTGCCACACAAGGCGACGATTACACGGGTACGGGCGGGCAGTTCACCATCCCGGCGCTGGGGACGGGTTATACGCTCACTATCGCGGTAGACGGCGATACCACGTATGAGGGTGATGAGACGTTCAGCGTGAACATCACCAACGTGACAGTAGCGACGCTGGGGAACAGCACCGCCGTCATTACCTTGACCAATGATGACCTCGCGCCGCTGGTCAGCGCTGCGGATTTGGAATGCGGCGAGGACGCGGTAATTTGTACGGTCACAGTCACGCTGGATACGGCTTCTGATATAGAGGCCGAGGTCAACTATGCCACATCTAACGGCACGGTGACGGCGGCGCAAGATTATGCAGCCGCGTCTGGGACGCTGACCTTTGCCCCCGGCGTCGTGATGCAGGTCATCCCGCTGGACATCGGCACGTTCGATGACGCGATTTTTGAGGGGAACGAGGCTTTCACCATCACCTTCATCAATCCGTCGAATGCCCGTTTAGAAGTTCCGCCGACCACCATCCTGACCATCCTTGATAACGAATCGCCGCCAACCCTGATTTTGAGCGGCGTCACCCTCGCAGAGCCGAACAGCGGCACGACCACCGCCACCGTCACGTTCACACTCAGCGCCCCAGTGGCTGGCCCTGTCACCGTCAATTTCGCCACCGAAAACGGGACGGCACTGTCGGGATCAGATTACACCGCCCGCAGCGGCCAATTCAGCATCCCAGCCGGTCAACTCACCCACACCGAAACCTTTGCCGTGATTGGCGACATTTTCGCCGAAGCGACTGAGAGTTTTGCCGTGCGTGCCACAGGGGTCATCAACGCTGTGACCGACGCCACTAATCCGGCCACCGTCACCATCACCGACAACGATGCGGTGCGCCTCAGCATCGCCGACCAAACCTGTACGGAAGGCAACCCGCCGTCCAACCCGACCTGTAGCTTCACCGTCACGGCGGACGCGCCCGCGCTGAATGATATCGTCATCGCTTACACCCTCTCCGACCTGACCTCAGAGTCGGACGACTTCAACCATACCGGCGGGACCGTCACGATTCTGCAAGCTGCGACCACGGTCACAATCCCCGTCAGCATCACCGGCGACCTCAATTTTGAGTTCATCGACACCTTCAACGTCGTGATTGAGACGCCGATTAACGCCACCCTCACCGATGGGACTGCCGTTGGCACGATCCCCAACGACGACGCCCAGCCGGTCATCAGCATCACCAACCCCGGCAACGCCATCAGTTTGACCGAAGGTAACACCGGCACGGTCAGCGGGACGCTCTCGCTGGCGCTCAACGTCAAGTCTGATTTGCCGGTGATTGTTACCGTCACCAGCGCGGACGGCACGGCAACTGCCGCCGATTCAGACTTCACGCCCATCAATCAGACCGTGACCATCCCGGCGGGGAGCTTGACCGGAAGCCTGTCGTTCGATGTGCATGGCGACCTCAAATTTGAGTCCGATGAGCAGTTCTCGCTGACCCTGAGCAGTCCACAGGACTCCAGCATCGGCGGCGGCGAGGGCGCATTGGCCGTCACCATCACCAATGACGACGGCGAACCGACCCTGAGTATCAATGATGTCTCACAGGCAGAGGGCAGTAGCGCCACCCCGAACGCGACCACCAATTTCGTCTTTGCCCTGACCCTAAGCAACCCGACCTCGCAGACCGTGACGGCGCTGGTCAACACCGCCGCCCTGACCGCGACCTCTGGCACGGATTATGTCGCGCTGTCCGGCCAGACGGTCACGTTTGCGCCGGGGACGACCAGTCAGACCGTCACCGTACAGGTCTATGCCGACCAAATTTACGAGGCTGACCAGACCTTCACTGTGGCGTTGAGCGGCTTGGTCGGGGCGACTTTCACCGATTCTAGCGGCCTCGGCAGCATCATCAACGATGACGCCAAACCAGTGATAGCGACTGCCAACGTCACCGAGTCCGAAGGCAGCGCGGGCAGTCGGACTCTGAGCATAGTCTTTACCCTGACCGGTCAGACCGAAATCCCGACCAGTATCACCGTCTCAACCGCTAACGACACCGCCCAAGCCGGCAGCGACTATACCGCCATCAGCGGCCAAGTCTTGACCTTCGCCCCCGGCGATACCAGCAAGACCTTAGCCGTCACCGTGAATGGCGACACGACCTATGAGCGCACAGAGGCGTTCAGCGTGTCGTTCAGCGTCGATGCGGCGTCTCAAATCGGGTCGCCGAGTAGCGCCGTCGTCACCCTGACCAATGATGACCTCGCGCCGCTGATCAGCGCTGCGAACATCTCATGCAGCGAATCCGCCGTGACCTGTTCGCTCATCGTCACGCTTGACGCCGCCTCAGATATCGAGGCGCGGGTCAACTATGCCACATCTAACGGCACGGCGACGGCGGCGCAAGATTATGCAGCCGCGTCTGGGACGCTGACCTTTGCCCCCGGCGTCGTGATGCAGGTCATCCCGCTGGACATCGGCACGTTCGATGATGCGATTTATGAGGGGGACGAGGCGTTCACCGTCACGTTCTCCGCGCCAGTAGACGCCCGTCTGCCGATGACCCCGACGGCGACTGTGACCATCACCGAAAATGACGCACAGCCCACCCTGACGCTGACCGGCGTCACCGTGACCGAAGGGAATAGCGGCACGACTTCCGCCGTCGTGAGCTTCAGCCTAAATACGCAGGCGGCCTTGCCCATCACCGTCAATTTCGCTACCGAAAACGGGACGGCGCTGTCGGGATCAGATTACACCGCCCGCAGCGGCCAATTCGTCATCCCAGCCGGTCAACTCGTCCACACCGAGGATTTTGCCGTGATAGGCGACATCTTCGCCGAACACACCGAGTCGTTCGGCGTGCGCGCCACCAGCGTCACCAATGCCGTGCTGGATGGCAGCAACCCAGCGTCCGTCACCATCACCGATGACGACGCCGTGCGCCTCAGCATCACTGACCAAACCTGTACGGAAGGCAACCCGCCGTCCAACCCGACCTGTAGCTTCACCGTCACGGCGGATTCACCCGCGCTGGAAGCCATTGTCATCCCATATAGTTTCGTCAATGTGACCTCGGAGTCGGACGACTTCAATCATACCGGCGGGACGGTCACGATACTGCAAGCCGCGACCACGGTCACAATCCCCGTCAGTATCACGGGCGACTTGAATTATGAGTTTGACGACAGCTTCAACGTCGTGATTGAGACGCCGATTAACGCCGCCCTCACCGATGGGACTGGCGTCGGCACAATCCCCAACGACGACGCCCAACCGACCATCACCATCGGCAACGCTGCCAACAGCTTGAGCGTGACCGAAGGCACGGGTGTAGGCACGACCCCGGCCAATGTCAGCTTAGCCTTGAGCGCCAAGTCCGACCTCGTGACCAGCGTCACCGTAACCAGCGCGGACGCCAGCGCCACCGCTGTCGACCCCGACTATGTGGCCTTCAATGCCAGCGTGAGCATCCCAGCGGGTAGCCTGACTGCGCCCATCCCGTTCGCGGTCACGGCGGATGATAAGTTTGAGGTTGACCAGTCCTTCACCTTCACCCTGACATCCCCGGTCAACGGAAGCATCGGCGCGGGCGAAGATACCGGCGTCGTCGTCATCGTCAACGATGACTCGCGCCCGACGGTCAGCGTCAACGACATAGACCAAGCCGAAGGCAGCAGCGCCACGCCGGGCGCGACCACCATCTATAACTTCACCGTCAGCCTGAGCAACCCGTCCGATGAGGTGGTGCAGGTCAATATCACCACGGCGGATGATACCGCCGTGGCGCCCG
>DAOTTP010000326.1:0-9857 GCA_034437835.1 Anaerolineae bacterium
TTCGCCAAAACGGACACGTCAGTGCCGTGTCCCTACGAAAACAGGGTATTTGTAGGGACAATGCCCGCGTTGTCCGCCCTGATAGATGGGTAATGGTCAAAATCGGCGAAGGTATTGACGCAAATATAGATATAATCCCATTAGTTTTCATTAGTGAGGGGGCTATATCCTATGTTTAAGCATCTTACGCGAGTGTTGGTTGTTGTCCTATGTCTAATGTCAATCCCAATAGTAACGCTCAAGGCAGACCCGTTCGTCGGCACAATCACACCCAGCAATTCCATCATCGGTCCTTTCGATACGGACTCCATCGGGAGTAAGCAAGTTCTAGAATTGCCCAGTGGCAATCTGGTTATCGTTTCGGATAATTGGAACTCAAATCGTGGCGCAGTGACATGCTTAACGCCGCTTCAATATCAAACCGGCGGGATTGTGATTGACTCCAGCAATTCATTGACCGGGAGTAGTCTATTCGATTCTGTCGGTAGCGGCGGCGTCACGACACTGACCAACGGGGATTATGTGGTTATTTCGCCGAATTGGAACGGCATCGTCGGCGCGGTCACATGGGTAGACGGCCAAACCTGCATCCCCCATGGCGAATCAGGCGTGGCCGCCGTGGTCAGTGCGTCGAATTCGCTCACCGGTTCAACCGCCGGGGATGGGACAAGCCTCGGCGTCACCGCGTTAACCAACGGCAATTATGTCATGCGCTGGTCGAATTGGGACAACGCCGCAACCACCGATGTCGGCGCGGTGGCATGGGCAGATGGGGACACCGGTCTGGTCGGCCTCGTCAGCACCAGCAATGCGCTGGTTGGGACACTGAGCGGGAATCGGGTTGGGAGCGGCAGCGTTCAAGCCCTCTCCAACGGCCATTATGTCGTCACATCGCCGCTATGGGATAGCCCGATAGCGTCTGATGTCGGCGCGGTCACATGGGGCAATGGCGCTACCGGGATCATCGGAGACGTCAGCGCGGCCAATTCACTGGTTGGCTCAACCGCTTCAGACGGCATCGGCTCAAATATTATCAAGTTGACCAATGGCAACTATGTGACCTATAGCAAAAATTGGGACAACGGCGGCGCCACCAACGCTGGCGCGGTCACATGGGCGGACATGGATACGGGCGTTGTCGGTGTGGTGAGCGCCAGCAACTCGCTGGTCGGCACAACCACCGACGATAAAATAGGCTCATTCACCATCGCCCTAACCAATGGCAATTACGTGACCGCTTCAAGCGCGTGGGACAACGGCGGCGCCACCAATGTCGGCGCGGTCACATGGGGCAGCGGCACGACCGGCATCACCGGCGCAGTAAGCACCGTCAATTCATTTGTTGGCGATGCCACCGATGCGCTCGTCGGAGATGTTAGCCTGACCGCTTTAACCAATGGCAATTATGTGATTGTGTCCGATTACGGTTCAAGCCAGCCTCAAACCTTTGTCGGTGCCGTCACACTAGGCGACGGGACATTGGGCTTGGTCGGGACGCTATCCCCGACCAATTCCCTCATCGGCTCAAGCCTAAATGATTTGGTCGGCGACAACGGCATTACCGCCCTGCCCAACGGGAACTTTGTCGTGCGCTCACCCAATTGGAATAACGATACCGTCGACAATGCGGGCGCAGCCACATGGTGCGATGGCGATACCGGCTGTGCAGGCATGGTGGTGAGTGCGACCAATTCATTGGTCGGCTCAACCGCCAATGATGCTATCGGCAGTGGTAGTATCACCGTCCTCACCAACGGCAATTATGTGTTGCGCTCAGATGGGTGGGATAACGGCAATGTTGGCAATACCGGCGCAATCACATGGGGGAACAAAGATGGCGGTATCGTCGGTGCAATCACTGCCGCCAACTCGTTGGTCGGCACAACCGCCAACGACAGCATCGGCAACAGCATTAGAACCTTATCCAATGGCAATTACGTCGCGATTTCGTATAACTGGGATAATGGTGCCGATGTCAATGTCGGCGCAGTCACTTGGGGCAATGGACTTGGCGGCACAGTTGGCGCACTTAGCCCCAGTAATTCACTGGTTGGATCGACATCTAGCACGCTAGCTTCAGCCACAGCGCTACAAAACGGTCACTATATCGTCCGAGACGCTGGATGGAATAACGCTATAGGGGGCGTTGTCTGGGCCAATGGCAACGATGGCAGCACAGTTGGCGAATTTGGCACAACCAATCTGGTCTTACAAGGCAGTCAAACCCCTGACAAGGTGGGCTTGGGGGATATAATCACCCTCAGTAATGGCGATTACGTCGTCGGGTCAGATTTTTGGGTAAACGGCACAGCAACCGCAGCTGGCGCAGCGACTTTGCTCAAAGGCGATGGGACGCCTGTCGGGGTTGTCAGCCCAGAAAATTCTATCGTCGGCTCAAGCGCCAATGACTCCGTTGGAAAAAATAGGTTGTTGGCGCTGTCCAGCGGAGGCTTCTTGGTTGTGAGTAACTACTGGGACAATGGTGCGGGAGCTATCACCTATAACGAGGGAAACATCCCCGTAAACCTCCTCACCAACCCCAGTTTCGAGACCGCTGGAGCAACCGGCAAACAAGCCGCCAGTTGGACGGTCAAAAACGCAAAAACCGCAGACCGCCGCCTTTGCATCACGGTGGCTAAGCCCATCACCACCGCAGACGGACAGTGTGTCTTCCAATTCAACACCAGCATCACCCCCGGCTATGCACGTTCGCTCAAGCAAATCTTGACCAGCGGCGATTTGGGAGTCACAGGGCAAACGTTGTCCTTCAGCGCGATGGTTGAGGCCAACAAGCTCAAGCTTGGCACCAAAATCGTTGTCACTGCGACCTATGCAGACAGCACCACGGCCAAATTCGCCGTCAACATCCCCAAAGGCACGTATGCCTTCACCGAATTGACCGGCTCGCTCAACCTCACCCAAACCGTGACCAAAATCGTGGTCAATATCAACGCAGCCAAAGTGATCGGGCGCGTCCGCCTCGATTCGCTCAATCTGACCGTGAGCAATAGCGTCCGGCTTGCTTTCCCGTCCATCACCGCCCGCGACGGCGCAACCACGAACGAACCCGCCGCGCCAGACGGCTTCCGCAAATAAACAACCTGTTGTTGGGGCAAGGCCGCCTATCCCAAATGGCCTTGCTCCAACCTATAGCACGCCTATTCTCTACGGACGCGCTACATCGCTAAAATCATCTGGCGCAAAGCTGTTTTCGAGTACGATCTCTGCGCCTCTGTGGTAAATTTTTTGGCTCACGCCAGTTGATACAGTTCCAGCAGGACGCCGCCAGTAGCGCGGGGGTGGATGAAGGCGTACTGTATGCCGTCATCGCGGGTGCGCGGCTCGGCGTTGATGAGTTCGACGCCTTTGGCCTTCAAACCTTCTAGCGCCGCCGCGATGTCATCAACCTCCAGACACAGGTGATGCAAGCCGCCGCCGGTCTTGCTCAGGTACTTGGCGACGCCGCTATCGGGCGTGGTCGGCGCGATGAGTTCAATCTCACCCTCGCTCCCGATGGGTAAAAACGCGATGTCCACCCCCTCACGCTCGTTATGTTCCACGCGCTGTAGCTCTAACCCCAACGCATCGCGCCAGAACGTCAGCGCGTGCTGCACATCCGGCACGACCACCGCAATATGATTGATTTTGAACCCCATGCTTCCCTCTTATTTTCCATCAGGAATCAAACACGGCCTGTAGTATAATGGATGTCTGACACCCCATCGGAGTTTAAGTCATCCTATTATGACAATTATCAATGCGGAACGCACAGCCGAACTGCCGCCTTCCCTGCCTCGCGCATTGCCTAAGCCCCGCTTACAGCGACCCGGCTTCTGGCGCGAACTGCTCAACAGCGCCTTCTTCATCATCGCCGCGCTGATTTTCAGCGAGTTAGCACTGCCGCGCAGTAGCATTGACGGCCCCAGTATGCAGCCAACGCTCTGGGCGGGTAATCACCTGCTCATCAGCCGCATCTCGTATCTGATAGCCGACCCGCAGCACGGTGAGATTGCGGTGTTTGACGCGCCCGACCTCAAAGAAGAGATGCTGATTAAGCGCGTGATTGGCGTCCCCGGCGACACCATCGAAGTCCGCGAAATCACCACCACCGATGCCAACGGCGCGGAAGTGCGCGACGCCCAAATCTTCCGTAACGGTAAATTGTTGGACGAGCCCTATTTCGTCAATAAACCATGCCGGAATTGTCGCAATGAGACATGGGTCTTGGGGTCGGACGAATACTTCATGATGGGCGATAATCGCAATCATTCCAATGATTCGCGGGCGTTTGGCCCGATTAAGCGCGAGAAAATCGTCGGTAGAGCGATTTTCCGCTATCTGCCAGTGACCGAATTTGGCACGTTGAATTAACGTGCCGCAGCGAGAGGAGACAAACCCTATGTCTGATGAATCCAAGCCCGTCTGCCCGCGCTGCCAAATCGGGATGATGCAGCCGCGTCTCATCCCCTACAGTGCCATCGAAAATGGGGCGCTGGTCAATGTGGCGAAAATGCCGGCTCGCGTGTGCGATGTGTGCGGCAACCGCACCTATGAGCGTGAGCCAATGGTCAACTTGCGGACGATGCTGGGTGCATCGCGCCGTAAGCACAAGCCCGCCGCGCCAAAGAAATCGGCGGCTTCTACCCCCAAGACGCCGACCCCGCGCAAACCCAAGAGCTAGGAATCACAACAAAAAAATATAACCCACAGGGGACACGGCAAGCCGTGTCCCCTACAGTAAAACCCGTCGCGATAAATACACACTGACAGGGGCTGAGGCTCTGGACTTTTCTAACCTCTGGCGCAACCGGCGTGCGTATCCTCATGTGACGCTCTGTTGCCGCTAAAGCGGCGCAGCTTCTACAGCACGCTTGCACTTACCCTTGCCATAAGGCGCAGGCAGAGGCACTACGTTCGGCTGTATGGACACGTCCTGTCCATGTGTTACCAACCGTGTTGGCGCGATTTTCGCTTGCTCAACACAACTATCAGTCTAGACTCGTTGCGATGCGGTGTCCAGCTCCTTAGACCTATGTCCTGACGGACCTGACCCACACGCGCCGCTGGCTAAAGCCAAGAACGCTTTCATCCACTGCCACTAAAGTGGCGTGGCTTTCTCGAGGACTAAAGCCTTAAAAGGTAAATCCTTTTTGAAGGGGTACACCCCCAACTCTTGAGTCGGCTTCAAAATCGGTAGCCAGAGGCTTCAGCCTATGGCGGGGAATGCCACAAACCTATCCATAATTTAGGTTATGCAATCATTTGGTTTGCGCCACCCGCCGCGTCGGGTATACTATCATGAGAACATTTTGCATTCTCAATAGACAAAACTAGGACAGCGCGCATGGCCGATACTCCACGCAGACAAGGCGGCTGGAACACCCCTGACCCGGCCTCTGGCACGACTCTCCCCGTATCCGACGCCGCTGGGGAGGAGAAGCGCGGCTATAAGGTGAAAGCCCTGCCGGAGGGACTGCCTGTCCTTCCGGATAATCCCGGCGGCTGGCACTTGCCGCGTGGCGAGGACACACTCCTAAAGGCGACGGATGAAACCATCATCATGTCGCCGGTCAGCGAGACTCCGGCCACGCTCCCTCCAGAAGCAATGCCCGCCACCACCCAAGAAATCGCTAAATTCCTCTCGCCGGAAGAAGTCTTGGCGTTGTTGGACGACTCGCCCACGCTGAAAATCTCGCGCTATGACGAGGCCGACGAACCGCTGTCGCCAGAGGATGCGCTGGCAAGCCTCCCTTTGACCGGGGATGACGACGAGGATGAGGACACGCTGGGCGGCATCCGCACCGAGATGATGGCGTCCGGCCTGCTAGGCGCTACGCCCGCCACGGATAAAACCTCGACCCAAGACGCAGAGACCATCCCGCTAGGGGCAGATGACCCCGCCGCCATCGCCCGTCGTAAGATGGAAGAATTGATGGGCGGCGGCGCGAACGTCCAGCCGCCGTCCGGCCCGACCCCGGCGGCGATTGAATCGCAACGCATGGCCGATGAGGTCTTGGGGCTGCGGTTCTTCAACGTCCAGCAACAGATGGCCGAAATCCGGCTGATGGTGCAGAACGGCCAAATCACCGCCGACCAAGCCGAGGCGGAAATCTCCAATCGTGGCCTGCTCCTCCAGACCGATGACGGGCGCTATTGGCGGATGAACCTCACTGAGCCGACGTGGATTCGCTCTACCGCCGACGGGCAAGGCTGGGAGCCGCCCAGCACCCCGCCGTGGCTGGAAAATTATCTGACCACCCAACGCCTCGGCGCGCATGACCCGCTGAACGCCGGTCTGCCGTTGCTGAATACCGGCCCCGGTGAATCATCCGGCGGGCTGGGCGGGGCGGCCACCGTCCCGATGAGCAACCTCGAATATATGCCGCTGCCCAACCAAGTCCCGACCAGCGATATGGGTCAGACGATGGTGGGTGGGGCGGCCTTCCGCGACCAACTGGATATGACCGACCCCGGCGCACAGCCGACGATAGCGGGGCGCACACTGTCGGGCGCAACCGTGGTCGGGACATCGGTAGGCTATGGCAGCGCACAGCCGGGTATCCCCAGCGCCTATGATGAATCACAGCCGCCCGACCTCGATTATGAGGATGAGGAAGGCGAATTGGCCGAGCAGGCCGATATGGCCTATCGCCGCAACACCACCCGCAACCTCGTTTTGGTCGTGGTCGGTCTCATTGGGCTGGCGCTACTGGTCGGCGTTGGCGGCTTGTTGGGAGCCAATGCGTGGTATGACGGCATCGTAAAGCGCTATGACGCCCAACTGACTGCGTTGGCGAATTATGAACCGGCCTTCCAAACCGTGGTGATTCAAGACCAAGACGGGCGCGAAATTGCACGGTTGGCCGACGCGGGAGACCGCACCGCCGTCAACCTCAATTCGATCAGCGCGTATCTCATCCATGCGGTGATTTCGACTCGTAACCCGACCTTCTTCAGCGACCCCGGCTGGGATACAGGCAGCACCATCGGCGCGTATATCGAGAGTTTTGGCGGCAATCGCATCACCGCCAACAAGACCATCACGCAAATCGTGGCCGAAAACCTCGTGTTGGGCGGCGGCAATACCGAAGCCACCGACGCCGATTTGATTGTGGTGGCCGGTGAACTGAGCAAGCGCTATACCAAAGACTTCATCCTAGAACTATTCCTGAACGAATTCCCGTTCGGCAACAACACCTATGGCGCAGAGGCGGCGGCCCGCTTCTATATGAACAAATCCGCCGCAGACTTGACGCTGGTCGAGTCGGCGCTGTTGGCCGCCATCATGGAAAACCCGAATACGGTTGACCCGGTGAGCAACCGTAACATCAAGAATCCGCTGGTCAGCGTGGCGACCCGCATGGCCGCCATCGGCTGTCTTGATGTCCCCGGACGCGGCCAAGTTTGCGTGCAGCCCGCCGATATCGAGCAGGACGCCAATGATGGCGACAACATCGCCCCCAACCCAACCTACGTGCGCGACTTGGGGCGCGTTGAACTGTTGCCGTTCACCCCGCGCCGTTTGACCACCCAATACCCGCACTTCGTCCAGTTGGTGCGCCAGCAATTAGAGGCGGTCTACGGTCAGGAATTGTATACACGCGGCTTCACGGTCAAGACCACGCTCAACACCAGCGTACAAGACTCCGCCCAGCAACTGCTCCGCCAGCAAATCACCAACCTCAGTGGCACGGGGATCACCACCGGCGCGACGGTCTATCTGAACACCAAATCGGGCGCGGTTGTGGCTTATCTGGGCAGCCCAGACTTCAATAACGCGGCCATTCAAGGTCAACGTGACCACTTGCGTGACTACCTCACGCCGGGGTCGGCGATTACCCCGTTGGTGTATGCCTCCGCATTAGAAGGCGTCGATAAGAACGGCAACGGCTCGCTGGAAAGCAGCGAGTATTACACGCCGGCCAGCATCGTCTGGGATGTGCAATCGACCTATACCGTCGGGGATAACGCGCCGTTCGCGCCGTTGAATACCGACGGGCGCTTCTATGGGCCAGTCTCGCTGCGTGAGGCGTTGGCGACTCAGTTTGCCTCAGCCACCACGCGAGTCTATCTGGACATGGGCGAGGCCAGCTTCCGCAGTATGGCCGAAAAGATGGGCATTACCTTCTCACCAGACACGACCATGCGCCCACAGACCGCTATCGGCGAGACTCCGGTTCGCCCGATTGACCTCGTATCGGCCTATTCCACCATCGGCAATGGCGGCACGCATCGGCATTGGTATGTGATTGAGTCCATCACCGACTCCAACGGCAACAATGTCCCATTGCCGGATACCATCCACCGCGCCGAACAGAGCGCTTTCACCCCGCAGACGGCCTATCTGCTGGCGAATATCATGAGCGATGACCTCGCCCGCAACCCACTGCTCATCCCGCGCAACTCGGCTCTGACCATCGTCAACAAGCCGAATCAGGGCTTCGTCGCGGCGGTGGCCGGTCAGAACGTCGCCCGCACCAACTTCTGGACGATTGGCGTCACGACGGATTACTCCATCGGCGTCTGGCTCGGCACGCCCAACGCCGATGTCCCAGTACAGCGCCACACTGGCCTGACCGCTGCCGCGCCGCTGTGGAATACCATGATGCGGCAAATAGCCGAATCAGTCGCTATCCCGAACTTCCCCGACCCCGGCAATTTGCAGCGCCTAGACGTGTGCGCCATCACAGGCACGGTCATGAGCGCACAATGTCCGAGTACGGCGCGTAACGAAATCTTCTCGGTCAACCGCACGCCGCCCCCGGCGGAACTCGGCTTGGTCGTGTCTGCGGCGGTCAATACGTGGACGGGACAGCGCACAAACTCGTTCTGCGGCAACCTTGAGGACACCGTGCAGCGCACCTTCATCAACACGACTGACCCGTATGTGTTGAACTACCTCCAGACCACTGAAGGCCGGACATTCGCGCAACGGCTAGGGCTTGGGACGGGGACGATTTCGGCGCTCCCGACCAGCGAATGCGATCAGAACTATCAACCGCCCAACGTGGTCATCAATTCACCGACTCCGGGGCAGATGCTCTTGGGACAGGTGCAAATCATCGGGCAAGTGGTCGCCACCACTGATTTCAACCGTTATACCGTTGAAATCGCTCCGGCTGGGACGCAGAACTTCACCACGCTGCCGGGTTTCCCCAGCAGTAACCAGCAGCCCAACCCGGGTTCGGTCTTGGCGACGTGGGATACGACGCTCGTCCCCAGCGGTAGCTATACCCTGCGCGTGACGGTTGTCAGCACCACCGGCGGCACGATTCAGCGTAGCGTGACGGTGACGCTCAATAACCCGACACCCACGCCGACTCCATCACCATCGCCGACCCCTGTACCGCTGCCGACTCTGCCGCTGGCGTTCACGCCGCTGCCGTTCGACCCACTGTCTACGTCCAGTTCATTCGGCCCAACCCCGACGCCTGCGCCGTTCTAAAAATGCGTGATGAGTGTTGAGTGATGAGTGATGAGAAAAGCCCCTATCCAGATTGGATGGGGGCTTTTTGTTGGGTTCAATGCCATTGATGTGAGCGACAAATGCCACCAGCACAAGGCTGGTAGTGTTCCCGCGCCTCTTCATAAATTTCTGGTGATTTTAGGGTTGTTTTGGGTATACTGTGTGGCGGGGGTGGTGGTTTTCCGGTGATGCCCTCAAGCGGTTTCGGCCACTTGATGACGGGTTGTTAACCCAATCCGTGGTGGGTTCGACTCCCATCCGCCCCCGTTTAAGTAGGGGCGACCCATGGGTCGCCCATGCTTTTACGATTAGCGCCGATTTTTGCGCGGTTCTTCTTGGTCGGCCAACAGCGCATCCAACGACGATAATTCGCCATCACCGCCGCCGTCGA
>DAOTTP010000327.1:0-11328 GCA_034437835.1 Anaerolineae bacterium
CTTTCGACCCGATGGGTTGCGTGTGCGTGTGGTCTCTCGCTCGATAGAGACCACAACGCAGCAATTAATATTTTGAATCGAGGCGGATGGGACACATCCGTACAGCGTAACGTAGCGCCTCTGCCCGCGCCTCATGGCAACGGTAAGCGCAAGCGTGCTGTAGAAGCTGCACGGCTTTAGCAGTAGCAGAGTGTCACTCTTGTCCTACCGCAATATCCAAACCTTAAGCCTAGACTTTCGCTATAGATGTCACAAGCGTGTTATCATCGTGACAAAATACCGAGCAACGGTCTCCGTTCTAGGATGACAACTCCATGGTGAACCCAATACAACAACGACCCCGCACGCTCCAAAATATGAACGACCCCCAAGCCCCAGAGCGTTGGAATCCCCAACCGCTGGCGAGTTTGGAAGATACCGGCATGACCAAGTTAGCGCTGGCCGATCATGTGCTGAAAATTTTATATTTCGGCGGCGACTTGACCGGCACAGAAGTCTCAGAGCGCATTCATCTCCCGTTCTCAGGTGTGCTTGACCCAGTGTTCGAGTTCCTCAAGCGCGAAAAATTCATCGAAGCACGCGGTGGCGCGGGCGGCGGCTTTAACGAGTCGCAGTACCGTTATATTATCTCGACCAAAGGCGTCGAGAAAGCACAAGAGGCCTTAGGGCGCTCGCAATACGCAGGGCCGTGTCCCGTCCCCATCGACTATTACATCGAATCGGTGAGGGAACAAAACAAAGAACGTCCGTCTGTGACCGCAGCCGTCCTCAAGACGGTGATGGAGAATCTCGTCGTTTCGGAAGATATGCTGTCAAAAGTCGGCCCCGCCGTCAATTCAGGGCGTTCGATTTTCTTGTATGGCCCGCCCGGAAACGGCAAGACGACCATCTCGGAGCGCGTCGGGCGCATGGTGTTGGGTCAGGATATGTGGATTCCGCACGCCATTGATGTTGATGGACAGGTCATCCAAATGTATGACTCCATCAACCATGAGCTTGCCAAAGACCAAGACCGTTTGAAACATGGCACGGGCATGGTAGCCGACCCGCGCTGGGTGAATATCAAGCGCCCGATGATTATGGTCGGCGGTGAACTCACCCTGCAAAGCCTTGACTTGACCTATGACGAGACCAACAAATTTTACGAAGCGCCGTACCAGATGAAAGCCAACGGCGGCATGTTCCTAATTGACGACTTTGGCCGTCAGCAAGTACGCGCCGTGGACTTGCTCAACCGTTGGATCGTGCCACTGGAGAAGCGCGTGGACTTCCTCACGTTGAACAACGGGCGCAAAATCGAAATCCCGTTCAACGTCTTGATCGTGTTTTCGACCAATCTTGACCCCAAAGACCTTGTGGACGAGGCGTTTTTGCGCCGTATTCGCCATAAAATTGAGGTCGGCAACCCGACTCTGGAACAGTTCCGCGATATCTTCAAAATCATGTGTAAGGTGATGAAAGTCCCTTATGATGAGCAAGCGCTGGCCTATTTGGTCAAGAAGTGGTATATCGCCAAAGGCCGCGACTTACGGATGGTTCACCCGCGTGACATCCTCTCGCAACTGATCGACATCGCCAACTATCAGCAACGCCCGGCAGAACTCACCCCAGAAATGATCGACCAAGCCGCCGCCTCATATTTCGTGGAACTATAGGCCGCACATTGTAGAGTTGTAGCCTGCACATCATTTTCACAGCATCGTAGGGGCGACCCGCTGGGTCGCCCATCGTGTGGGGGTTTGGCGTGCCAAACCCGGTTTTTGTTGCTCTAGTTACCGTCCCTACGATTCCCCTACCCTTATGCCGTTCTCCGCGCAAATCAGTCGCTCTCACGATTCAAGACGCGGGACTCAAGACTCCTCACACTATCCGCCCCAACGCCCGCCCGCTACAATACCATCTCAATAAGATAGTGTGAGTGGCAACAACATCCATGTTCCTCGACGAAGTTAAAATTTACGTCCACAGTGGTAATGGTGGCGATGGCGCGGTCTCGTTCCGACGCGAGAAATTCATGCCGCGTGGCGGCCCCGCCGGTGGTGACGGTGGCAGAGGCGGTGACATCGTGTTCACCGTCAATCCTAAATCAAATACCTTGTCGCATTTCCAGAACAAGGTTCACTTCAAGGCGGGTCATGGCGCAAAAGGCGGCTCGACTGAAAAGAGTGGCCGTTCTGCCAGAAACCTCATCATCCCTGTCCCAGCTGGCACGGTCATCAAAGATGCCGACACCGGCGCGGTGGTCGCTGATATGGTGGAAGAAGGCGACAGCTTCACCATGTTCAAAGGCGGGCGCGGCGGACGTGGCAACCAGCATTTCGCCAACAGCAGCAACCAGACCCCCCAATATGCCGAGCGTGGCGAACCCGGTCAAGCGCGTTGGCTCCTCCTCGAACTCAAGCTGATTGCAGATGTCGGCATCGTCGGCGTCCCCAACGCCGGTAAATCGACCTTGCTCTCGGTCATCAGCAACGCCAAGCCCAAAATCGCTGCTTACCCGTTCACCACGCTTGAGCCACAATTGGGCGTCGTGGTCTATGACGACAGCGATATCGTCTACGCAGACATCCCCGGCCTGATTGAAGGCGCACACATGGGCATCGGCCTCGGTCATGAGTTCTTGCGGCATGTCCAGCGCACCCGCGCCCTCGTGCATATCGTCAGCGGCGCGTCGGAAGACCCGCTGGCCGACTATAGCCAAATCAATACTGAGTTAGCGCTCTATGATGAGCGCATGATGCAGCGCCCGCAAGTCGTCGCCTTCAACAAGATGGACTTGCCAGAAGCGCAAGAAAAATGGCCGATGGTCAAAGAAGCGTTGGAAGCCAAAGGCGTCCAAGTTTTCCCCATCAGCGCCATCACAAAAGACAATATCCGCCCGCTACTCAACGCGGTCTTGGAAATCATCTCCAAGTTGCCCAAAAACGTCGAGCTGCACAGTATCCGCCGCGAAGTCCTACTCCCAGAGCAGGAAGGCGATGTCCCGTTCGAGATTTTTGTCGAGCAAGATGGCAGCTATCATGTGCGCGGCCACCGCATCGAGCGTGCCGCCCAGATGACTCACTGGGACAATGAGGAGGCGATTTTGCGCTTCCAGAACATCCTTGAAGTCTTAGGCGTGTCGAAGGCGCTGGCAGATCACGGCGTCAAGGTCGGCGATACCGTTTATATCGGCAATTATGAGTTGGAGTGGTCGGATTGACCGAATACATCGGGTTGGTGGGCGGCACGTTCGATCCCCCGCACATCGCACACCTCATCTTGGGCGAACACGGGCGTGAAGAATTACAGCTTGATCGGGTATTTTATATGCCCGCAGGCACGCCGCCGCATAAAGACCATACCCGAACCTCGGACTTTCATCGCGCCGCGATGACGGTTATCGCCATCCAAGAAAACCCCTGTTTTGAACTCTGCCGGGTCGATTTAGACCGACCCGGCCCACATTACACCATTGATACCGTGGAACTATTGCGCGCCCAATACCCAGACGCGCATTTCACGCTCATCATGGGCGAAGATATGTTCAAAGACCTCCCCAATTGGCGGCGAGCCGAAGGCTTGTTCACCGACGGGCGGCTGCGCGTGGCCGTCATGCGGCGGCTGGGCGTCACGGGGGAATTGCGTGCCGACCAACACGAAGCTGTGCTACCCGGTCTGGCGGAGAACGTCGTCATGCTCAAATCATTGCTGGTCGAAGTCTCATCCAGCGATGTCGTCCGCCGCCTACGCCACGGTGAGAGCGTCAAATACATCGTGCCAGAGCCGGTGCTGGCTTATATCCGAGAGAATCATTTATACGAGGAGGCGTGATGTCTATGAGCCGCCGAGTCCTGATGCTGTGTGTGTTGCTGGTATGTTTTGCGCTGCCCACCCAGTCCCAGAACGCCGTCCCAACCTTCACCCCACCCACCCCCATCCCCTATAACACCACCGCCGACTCGGAGTCGGTGTTGTCTGAGAGCGCCGTCGCCCGCATCATCGCCAACAATCGCGTCCGCATCGGAGTCTTATATACCGAACCGTCTTTCGGTCAATTCACAGACCGAGGCGAGGTGCAGGGCTATGATGCAGACCTCGCCCGCGCCATCGCGGAAGCGTGGGGAGTCGAACTGCGGTTGCGCCAAGTCACTCGCCAGACCGCCTTTGAGATGTTGGAGAGCGATGAGGTCGATTTCCTGATTGCCGCGATGGTTCACCGCCGCGACTGGGACGACAATCTTGAGTTCAGCCAGACCTATTATCAGAGCGCCGAGGCCGTCATGGTGCGTACCGACGACGGCGCACAGGCGTTGGGCGACTTCAACGGGCGCAAACTCGGCGTCGTCCTCGGCTCATCATCCGAGGCCGCCTTGCGCGATTGGGCGGGGCGTTCCGGCTTTAACGGGACGATTGAGACGTTCGTCACCTATGACCGGATGTATGGCGCGTTGGGGTCAAGTGGCGTAGACGGGATTGTCGCGCCGCGCCACCGCCTCAAGCAACTGTCGGCCTTTGAGCCAGAGAGCAAGCGCATCCTCGATGAACCTGTCGAGATTTTGCCGTATGCCGCCGCCATGCGTCGCCAAGATGCGCCCCTGCGTAGTCTGATTAACCGCACGCTCCAACATTTGCAATCGACAGGCAAGCTGGACGAGTTGCGCCGCACACACTTCACCGACGAGCGCAGCGACGGCGTGCCGGTCTGGGCGAATCTTGGGGATGACGCGCCCAAGCCCGCCAACTTCTCACCGACCATCACTTACCCCAACACCTATGTCATCCCGCGCCTGCAAACCAGTGGCGTGCTGCGCGTGGCTGGGTCATGGTTGACCTCAGAACAATTTTCCGAAGCGACGGAATCCGAACGGCGGCTTGACCGTTTCCAGCGCGATTTCATCACCGCCCTGACGCGGCGTTGGAACGTCTCGCTTGAACTCATCACCGCGCCCCCAGCGGATGCCGTGCGATTGGTAAATGAGGGCAATGCCGACCTTGCGCTGGGAATCACCCCCGACTGGCAATACGCAGATCGGATAGATTTCGCCTCGCCTTATCTGATTCACGGGTTGCGCCTGATGGTCAAGACCAACTCAGACATCTTTGGGTTTGAGGAATTGCGCGGCGGCCTGACGGTAGCGACCACCTTCAGCGAACCCGACTCCAACGCCGCCGCCATCCGCGAAGCCACCCGCGTCAACGCGCTCATCGACAGTTTCCAAACCGGTGAATCCAGCCTCGCATTGCAACTGTTGGAAGACAACAACGCTGATGTCGCGTTCGCAGACAGCCTCAAGCTGTTGCCGCATATCGAAGCCTACCCGAACGATCTCAAATTGACCGATACATGGTACAGTCGCCAATATGACGCGCTGGCCGTCCCGATTAACGATGTCGATTTCCGGCTGCTGGTCGAGTATTCACTGCAAGAACTCGTCCGCGACGGCACATTGCGCCAGTTGTGGAACGGCGTCGTCCCGTCCGGCGACCAACCCACCCTAGACATCTACCCCGGCCCGCGTGAATTTCTGGGATATATATTGGGGTAAAAAAAGGGCGTAGCACGCTATGCCCCTACGGATTTATGCTCGCCGCGCCGTGGATTCACGGACGATTAATTGAGTCGGTAAGACGTGAGTCTGCGGTGCGCGGTCACGGTCTCCCAGATAGGCCAACAGCGTCTCTACCGCGACTTTCGCCATATCATCGGTAGGCTGGCGGATGGTGGTCAGCGCTGGGACGCTCTGACGCGCTAACGGGATGTCGTCAAAGCCGATGACGCTCAAATCTTGCGGGACGCGCAGCCCAAGCTCCGCCGCCGCCCGCAGCACGCCGACGGCCATCACATCCATCAGGGCGAAAATCGCCGTCGGACGTTTCCCAGATTCAAGCAACTGTTTGCCCAGCGCATAACCACGCGCATAATAATCCCCGCGCTCATCCCGCCCCGCCTTCACGACCTGCGGCTGGACTCCGTGCTGCGTAAAAACGCTCAACGCCCCCGCGATACGCTCGACCACCGAGGCCGCGTCATCGGATGGGCTGAGGATTGCGATGTCACGGTGTCCGAGGTCTAGTAAATGCTGTGCCGCCAACATCCCGCCCTGACGGTGGTCGCTAAAAACCTTATTAACCTTAAAACTCGGCAGGTCGCGGTCAAGAATCACCACTGGCACATTTTGGTCTAATAGCGCCCGAATCGCCTGCCCAGCGCTCCCAATCGGCGTAGCGATCACCCCGTCCACCCGCTGACGAATCAGCATATCCACGCTGATGTCCTCATGGAGTTGGTCTTCCTCGGAACTGCATACCAGTGTTTGGTAATTTTTGGTGAATAGCGCCTGCACCACCGTATAAGCCAATCGGCTGAAAAACGGTTGGTCTAACTGCGGCAGCAATAGCCCAACCGTCAACGTCTCTTGACGGCGCAAACTCCGCGCCAATGCGCTGGGGCGATAGCGCATATCGCCCATCGCGGTCAAAACTTTTTCTTGCAGTTCAAGCCGCACGTAACCGGACTTGTTAATCACTCGTGAGACCGTCGCCACCGAGACTCCGGCGCGCTCCGCTACTTCTTTCATCGTCGCCATAAGAACATCCTCCGGTAAAAAGAAATTTTAGCCATAATACACACGGACTGTACCGATATGCCCGCGTCTTGTCAAGAAAACGAAATCCCCGCCGTATCGGGCGGGGATTTTGGAGCATTTTTTATAGTTTTGCGATGACGGCCTGTGTAAATTCTACCGTCCCGACGGTTGCGCCGCCCTTCACAGCGATGTCCGCCGTGCGTGCGCCATCTGCCAGTACCGCGTCTACCGCCGCTTCAAGTTCAGCCGCCTCTGCGTCAAGGTTCAGGCTGTGGCGCAACAACATCGCGGTGCTGAGGAATTGCCCAATCGGGTTGGCGATCCCCTTACCAGCGATGTCCGGGGCGCTACCGTGAACAGGCTCGTACAGCCCGAACGTCCCCGACCCTAACGACGCGCTAGGCAACATCCCCAACGACCCGGCCAACACCGACGCCTCATCGCTCAGGATGTCGCCGAACATATTCTCGGCTAGGATCACGTCAAAACTGGCCGGACGGGTCATCAGGTACATGGCGCAGGCATCGACCAGCACATGGTCAAGCGCGACATCGGGATAATCTTCCGAGACCTTAATCACCGTCCGACGCCACAAACGCATTGACGCGAGTACGTTGGCCTTATCAACCGAGGTCAATTTGCCGCTACGCTTCTGGGCGGCCTTGAACGCGACATGCGCCACGCGCTCGACTTCCGGCACGCTGTAGTACATCGTGTCATAGCTATCGTTGCCGTCGCCTTGCTCTTGCTGCTTGCCAAAATATAGGCCGCCGTTCAGTTCGCGGACGAACAGCATATCGACGCCTTCTAGCAAGTCGGCGCGTAGCGGGACGTGCTGCGCCAACGCCGGATAGGTTTTCACGGGGCGCAAGTTGGCGAATAGGCCGAAATGCCCGCGAATCTTGAGCAGACCTTGTTCTGGGCGTACCGGCGCAGACGGGTCTGACCACTTGGGGCCGCCGACGGCTGCCAATAGAATCGCGTCGGATTGCTCACCAGCGCGGAGGGTTTCCTCTGGTAGCGGATTGCCGGTCTTATCGATGGCGATGCCGCCGATTAACTGCTCGTTATAGCTGAACTCGTGGCCGTGCTTGGACGAAATCTTGTCCAAGACCAGTACCGCCGCCGCTAAAATCTCTGGGCCGATGCCGTCACCCGGCAGCAGCATGATATTTGCTTTCATTGTTTCTCGCTTTGTTGGGTTAAAGTCGCTGATATTCCTTCACCGTGCGCTCGGTGAGGACATCACCGGTATGCGCGGTGGAATTACGCTCGAACAATACAATCCGGGTCTCTACCGGCGCAAGCGGGTTATGTTCGACGCCTTTGGGGACGACGATGAATTCACCGGGATTGACCGTCACCTCATGGTCGCGGAATCGCATAATCAGCTGGCCGGAAATGATGAGAAACATCTCGTCCTCATGCTCATGGGAGTGCCAGACGAATTCGCCCTGAATTTTTGCCAGCTTCACGTCGTAGTTATCGACCTGCCCGACGATTTTGGGACTCCACTGGTCGGCAAACAACCCGAATTTATCGGCCAAACTGACCTTATCGACCATGATTCCGCTCCTTAAACTTTTTGCCCTTGTCGTGCCGTTAAGACGCCGTACTCAACGCTGTCCAACAGCGCCAACCAACTGGCTTGGATGATGTTCGTCCCCGCGCCGACGGTACTCCAACGTTGTTTGTGGTTCTGCGTGTCAATCAAGACGCGGGTGATTGCGCCCGTGCCGTTCGCGCCGTCCAAAATGCGGACTTTGTAATCGGCCAATTGAAAGTCGCGCACCTCTGGGTAGACCGGGATGAGCGCCTTCCGTAAGGCGAGGTCTAGTGCGTTGACTGGGCCATTGCCCTCAGCGGCGGTGTGAACGATGTCGCCGCCGATGTCCAACTTGACCATCGCTTGACTCTGTGTGCCGCGCCCACGCCGTTCCTCAACGATCACCGTGAAGTCAATCAAGCTGAAAATCGGCTGATAATTGGCGCTATAACGATGCAGTCGGATGGCGACGGACGCCTCTGCGCCCTCAAACACATAGCCGAAACTCTCAAGCCGTTTGATGTCGTCCAGCACCTTTATCGCGGCTGCGTCGCTCACATCAAGGTTGAATTCCTCAGCCTTACTGAGCAGATTCCCGCGCCCGCTGAGGTCGCTGATCAGGACGCGCATCTCATTCCCGACCAAAGACGGGTCAAGGTGTTGGTAGCTGTCCACATTGCGACGGATGGCCGCGACGTGAATCCCGCCTTTATGCGCGAACGCCGACTTCCCGACATACGCCAGATGATTGTCCGGCGCGAGATTGCAGATTTCCGCCACCGTCCGGCTGAGGCGCGTCAGGGTTTTGAGCGCCCCGTCCGGCACGCAGTCATAGCCCATCTTGAGCATCAAATCGGGGATGATGCTGCACAGGTTGGCGTTGCCGCAGCGTTCACCATAGCCGTTAATCGTCCCCTGAACCTGAATCGCGCCCGCTTGTACCGCCGCGAGAGAATTGGCAACCGCCAACTCACCGTCATTGTGCGTATGGATACCAAATTTGGCGTTCGGGAAGGCTTCATAGGCGGCGCGGACATATTGCGCGACTTCCCACGGGAGCGAACCGCCGTTGGTATCACACAATACAATCACATCCGCCCCGCCGTCCGACGCAGCTTTGAGCGTGTCCATCGAATATTCGAGGTCAAGTTTGAGGCCGTCGAAAAAGTGTTCAGCATCGTAAATCACCTCTTTACCGAGCGATTTCAGGTACGCCACGCTCTCGCGAATCATCCGCAGATTTTCTTCTGGCGTGGTCTGAAGCACCTCGGTGACGTGCAACATCGAGGTTTTGCCGACCACGGTCACGACGGACGTCTGAGCATCAACCAGCGCCTTGATGTTCTCATCGGTTTCCGGCGGACTCCCCTTGCGACAGGTCGAGCCGAACGCGGCGATTTTGGCGTGCTTGAGCGGGATGTCGCGCACCGCCTCGAAATACGCCGCGTCCTTAGGGTTAGACCCCGGCCAGCCGCCTTCGATATAAGCCACGCCCAACTCGTCCAGCAGATGCGTGACCTTCAGCTTATCGGCCACAGACAGCGAAATGCCCTCGCGCTGTGTGCCGTCTCGCAGGGTTGTATCGTAGATTGCGACTCGCCCGATGGTCATATCGTCCCTCATTTACGCTGTCGTTAGCACCCGTGCCGGGTGATTTTCCTCATAGGCGCGGGTTTCCGCGTCCATGTTGATGAGGAAGCCAAGTTGGTCTACCCCGTTGAGCAGGCAATAGCGGCTGAACGGGTCTACCGGAAATGTCACAGCACGCCCGTCTGGGAGGGTGATGGTCTGCGCTTCGAGGTCGATGCTCACTGTGGAGGTCGGGTCTTCTTGCGCCAGCGAAATCAATTGCTTCTGAGTATCCTCATCGACGATGATGGGCAGCAAGCCGTTCTTGAGGGCGTTGCCTTTGAAGATGTCGGCGAAATACGTGCTGACCACCGCCTTGAGTCCCGCGCCAATCAGCGCCCACGGCGCATGTTCACGCGAGGAGCCACAGCCAAAATTGTGACCGGCAATCAAGACTTGTGCGCCTTGATGCTGCGGCTGATTCAGCGGAAATTCTGGCTTGGGGCTGCCGTCGGCATTATAGCGCCAATCGGTGAAGGCCGCCGCGCCCAATCCGGCTTTGTCCGTCACCTTGAGGTAACGCGCCGGGATGATTTGGTCGGTGTCAATGTCATTGATGGGCAGAGCGACCATCGTGCCGGTGAAGGCTTTTAGGGGTTCCATGTGTTGTCCTCATGTGTCTTACATATCGCCGCAATTTACCGTTGAATACGGTGTTTGTAGGGACGCCCTTCTGGGCGTCCGTCTAGAAATTCCAAAACGGACGGCAAGAATGCCGTCCCTACCTATCGGTGCGGGTTATACAGTGCGCGGGTCGGTCACGACACCGGCGATGGCGGTAGCGGCTGCGGTCAATGGGCTGGCGAGGAATGTCCGCCCGCCCTTGCCCTGACGGCCTTCAAAGTTGCGATTGCTGGTGCTGACGGCATATTGCCCCGGCGCGAGTTGGTCGCCGTTCATGGCAATGCACATCGAGCAACCGGCTTCACGCCATTCTGCGCCCGCTTCGCGGAAGATACGGTCAAGCCCTTCAGCCTCAGCTTGCGCCTTGACGCGCTGTGAACCGGGGACGACCATCACGCGCACGCCGTCAGCCACTTTATGGCCTTCGATGAACTTGGCGGCTTCACGCAAGTCCCCGATGCGGCTGTTGGTGCAGCTACCGATGAACACGACATCGACCTTTTTGCCCAATAGCGGTTCGTTCGGCGTCAGACCCATATAGGTCAGCGCCTTGTTCAGCGCGACTTTGGCGCTGTAATCGGTCAGTTTATCGGGGTCAGGCACGAGGTCGGTGATTTTCATGCCCATACCGGGATTCGTGCCGTAGGTAATCATCGGTACGAGGTCATCCGCGTTGAGTTCGACCAACGCATCGTAGGTCGCGCCCTCATCCGTCGGTAGCGTCCGCCACTCGGCGACGGCGGCATCCCACGCCGCGCCCTTCGGCGCAAACGGTTTCCCTGCGACGTATTGGAAGGTCGTCTCATCTGGCGCGATCATGCCAGCCCGTGCGCCGCCTTCGATGCTCATATTGCAGATGGTCATGCGGCCTTCCATGCTCAGGGCGCGGATGGCCGAGCCGGTGTATTCCAGCACGTAGCCCGTGCCGCCGCCGACCCCGATTTTGGCGATGATGGCGAG
>DAOTTP010000328.1:0-9108 GCA_034437835.1 Anaerolineae bacterium
ATTTTCAACCCCACCTCTACAAACCCTTCTGCGCGGCGATATTTCATACAAATAATATAATACACAAAGTCATTTCTGACTAAAGTCAAGAACGCTTTCATCCACTGCCACTAAAGTGGTGTGGCTTTCTCGCGGGCTAAAGCCCTAAAATGGGACACAGCAGGCCGTATCCCTACAAAACATCTACCCCTCAACCAGCATGAGCATCAGGCCGTCGTAGCCTTTTGCCCCGACGGTCTGGAGCGCGGTGGCCGTCACGCGCTTTTCGGCGGCGACATCCGAGGTGAATTGGCGAACGCCCATCACGCCGGGGTCGGTGCTGTCGGCATCAATCACCCCGCCACTGCGTACCACATTGTCCATGATAATCAGCGTGCCGGGGCGCGAAAGTTTGACCGCCCATGCGAAATAGCCCGGATTATTCGGCTTGTCTGCGTCGATGAAAATCAGGTCAAACGGGGCTTCAGATTCTAGCGACGGCAAGATGTCTAGCGCCGCCCCGACTCTGACTTCGACCTTATCGCCTAACCCAGCGCGGGCGATATTGGCGGTGGCGACCTTCGCGTGCTTGGGGCTGTATTCTAGGGTGATGAGTCGCCCATCAGAAGGCAAGGCGCGACCCAGCCAAATCGTACTGTAGCCGCCCAGCGTCCCGATTTCTAAAATCTTGCGTGCGCCATGGATACGCACCAATAGGTTGAGCAATTTGCCCTGATTGGGCGCGACAGCGATTTGCGGTAGGCCGCCCGCGTCGCTATCGCGTAGCGCCGCCTCTAACACCGGGTCGGACTCCAACAATAGGCCGTTGAAATAACCATCTACCGCCGTCCATTGTTCTTGTGACATAGCCATATCTCCCGTGAGCAAACGTTAATTATCTCAAAGATAACATCAAAACCGCCTAAATGGACGGCGCGGGGCGGCGTATCCCGTGTTATAGTCAATTCATTGGCGTGAAGTCTGTCGCGCCCGCTGCTGCGCCCGATTTAGGGCGGGTTGTTGATTAGAGGATTCCTCCTACTATGATTGAACAAGTGAAACAGAAACTGGCAAGCCAAAATTATATTGCCAGTGATGACATCAGCACGGTGATGTTTTTGGCCGAACAATTGGGTAAACCGGTGCTGGCAGAAGGCCCCGCTGGGGTTGGCAAGACCGAATTGGCGAAGGCGTGGGCAGCCGCCACCGGGCATAGGCTCATCCGCCTCCAGTGTTATGAGGGTTTGGACGAAGGCAAGGCGCTCTATGAGTGGGAATACGCCAAGCAGATGCTCTATACCCAATTGCTGCGCGACAAACTCAGTTCGATGCTGTCCGATACGCTGACCTTGCGCGAAGCGGCGGACAAACTCGGCGCGGAAGAATCAGTCTTTTTCAGCGAGCGATTCCTATTGCCGCGCCCGTTGCTGCAAGCGCTGATGAGCGAAGAACCGGTTGTCCTGCTCATCGACGAAATTGACCGCGCTGACGCCGAGTTTGAGGCATTTCTGTTGGAAATCCTGAGCGAATTCCAAGTCTCAATCCCAGAACTGGGGACGATTAGCGCCAAGTTCAAGCCGATGGTGATTTTGACCAGCAACAACACCCGCGAACTGAGCGAAGCCCTCAAGCGCCGCTGCCTATACCTGTTCGTCGATTACCCGACTCAAGAAGCGGAACTGGCGATTGTCCGGCTGCGCGTGCCGGAACTGCGCGAGAAATTGGCCGAAGAAGCCGTGCGATTCGTCCAGAATCTGCGCCAGCTTGACCTCAAGAAGCTCCCTAGCGTCAGCGAGACCATCGATTGGGCGCGGGCGCTGGTCATGCTCAACGCCGACACACTCGACAAAGACACGCTGCAAAGCACGCTGACCGTCCTGCTCAAACACGAGAGCGATGTGCAGAAGGCACGCCGCACGCTCATCGAAGGCGGACGCCCCAACACCAATGACCGCCCGCGCAAGAACAATAATTTTCCGGGGCGCGGATTCAATAATTGAGTGATGAGGGACGTTTACCTGATGTTGGCCGTATCTTCACGGGTGGGGCGGTAAGCCTCCCCCTAGAGAACAATCCCATGACTGCGGATTGAATACAAATTAGCGAGAATTTTGTAGGGGCGCAGCGCACTGCGCCCTGATTGAATGGAGCGTAACCATGCGTTTTATCAGCATTTTGAGTATTATTTTGATTCTAGTCCTCGCCGGTTGCCGTCAGAGCGTGGACGGCACGCCCGTCAGCGCGACTGTGACGCCCGGCGTGAATATCACAACCTCCACCGCCATCCCATCTTATCGTGTGGTACTCACAACCAACCCCGCCTCGCTGACCGTCGGCGAACACGTCGTCATATTCACCATCACCGACCCCAGCGGCGCACCCGTGCCAGCCACACAAGTTGGGCTGTTGCGCGTTCAGGGGGACATGACGCACGCGGGCATGGCCGCTGTGATTGAAGAAGGTCGGGCGCGTGGTTTCGCCACCGACCAAACCGGACGTTTCGATATGGCGTTCAACTTTAATATGGCCGGCGACTGGATTCTGACCGGCACGGCGACGCTGGCCGATGGCACACTCGTCGTCGGAACCCTCAATACCAGCGTCCGATGAGCGCCGCGCCCAAACCTCTCCCTACGCCGCCGGGTGCATTAGACCTGCTACGCCTGCCGGGGATTGGGCGTGCTTTGAAGTCGCGCAATGGGCGGCTGATTCTGCAACTCCCGTTTTTGGTCGCCGCCATACTGATTGTGTATGACGGATTCACCGGCTCGCAGAACGCCGGACGCAACCTCGCGGGGGTCGTGCCGTGGGTGCATTTCCGGGGCGTGGCGGTGATTGTGCTGTTGATGGCGGGCAACCTGTTCTGTATGGGTTGCCCGTTCACCTTGCCGCGCACCATCGCCCGCCGATTCGTCCGTCCGCGCCGCCGATTCCCACGGGTATTGCGGAATAAATGGCTGGCGGTGATTGGCTTGCTGGCGCTATTTTTCAGCTATGAATGGCTGAATCTGTGGGCGAGTCCATTATTGACGGCGTGGCTAATCGTGGCGTATTTCGGGGCGTCGTTCGCGCTGGAATTTTTGTTTGATGAATCGGCCTTCTGTAAATATGTCTGCCCGCTGGGGTCGTTCAATTTCGTCTACGCGACGATTTCCCCGACCAAAATTGAGGCGCGTAACCCTGAAATCTGCAAGACGTGCGTCGGTAAAGAATGTGTGAATGGGTCGTTCAAACCGGCGGGGAATCTGATTTCGTTGGCGATGATTGGCGGGATAGGGGCGCAAGCCCTCACCCCCAACCCCTCTCTGGTGTCCGATAACGCGATTTCCGTAGGGATGACCCATGGGTCGCCCTCGGCTGCACCCCAACCCGCAATATCCCCAGATGAAAAACGAATCCCCGTCGTCCTCGGCTGCCCGACTGAACTGTTTGTCCCGCAGATGAAATCCAACCTCGATTGCACGCAATGTCTGGACTGCGCCCGTGCTTGCCCATACGATAATGTCGCGCTGGTCGTGCGGAGGCCGGGGCGCGTGCTGTTCACGCCCGATGCGTGGCCGAAACGCTGGGATGTCATCGCGCTCATCGTCAGCCTGACTGGTCTCGCCATCGTCAACGCCTTTGGGATGATCCCGCCCGTGTACACCTTCATCCGGGGCGTGGCGCAGGCGTTGGGCGCATCCGGTGAAACCGTCCCCGCGTGGGCGGAGGGCGTCGCACTGGCGCTATTGTTCGTGTTGGGCGGGGTCATACTCCCGTTCGCGGCGGTGGTCGGCGCGTCCGCCCTCAGTCGTATTTTGACGCGGACAGCCAACCGCCTCAGCCTGCGCGATACAGCGGCTGCATTTAGTCCGGCGCTCGTGCCGCTGAGTTTGGGCGTCTGGGCGGCGCATTACGGCTTTCACTTCATGACAGGGGCGTTGACGATTATCCCTGTTTTTCAATCGTTTTTGCTCGACCACGGCATTACAATACTGGGCGCACCGGACTGGACGTTAAGCGGAATCCAGAATCTTGACCTCGTGGCACTGATTCAAATTGTGATGCTGGTCGGCGGATTCGGGACGGGGATTCTGGTGGCGGAACGGACGGCGGCACGCCTGTATCGGCGCGACTCGTTCGCGGGCTTAATCCCGTGGGCGCTGTTGCTGCTGGCGCTGACCGCGCTGGCATTTGCCGTGTTCACCCAGCCGATGGAGATGCGCGGCACGATTTATTTTGACTAGAGTCAGAAGTTCGCAGTAGGCAGTAGGGGCGACTCATGAGTCGCCCTATTTGAGATGAAAGCAGGGTTTATATGTCAGACAAAATCCCGGTTTTAATTGACACCGATACCGCCTCTGATGACGCGGTGGCGCTGATTATGGCATTGCGCGAACCAACCTTTGATGTGAAGGCCATCACCATCGTGGGCGGCAATATGCCGGTGACGCAAGGCAGCATCAACGCACGCTATACCGTCGAGATGTGCGGCTCGGATGTGCCGGTCTATGAGGGCTGCAACGACCCGCTGATGCGCCCGTCGTATCGCGCCTACTTTTTCCACGGGCCAGACGGGATGGGCGGGATGCACTACCCCGCGCCAAAGCGTCCGGCGGCGGACGGTCACGCCGTCGATAAAATCATCGAGGTGATTAAGGCCAACCCCGGCCTGTTGGTTGTCACACTAGGGCCACTGACCAATATCGCCGTCGCCCTGATGCGTGCGCCAGAAATCGCTGGGATGGTCGGGCGATTGGTCGTGATGGGCGGCGCGGCCAATTGCGTCGGGAACATCACCCCGGCGGCGGAATACAATATCTGGTGTGACCCAGAAGCGGCGCGCATGGTGTTCCGTTCCGGCTTGCCAGTCGAGATGGTGGGGTGGGAACTCTGCCGCGACGACGCCAACCTCTCAGACGACGAAATGCGCTATTGCAAAGAGGGGATCAATACGCCCCTCAGCAATTTCGCCATCGACTGCAACGCCCACGCCCTGACCAGCAGCCGCGATTGGTTGAGCGACCCCGGCCTCGGCTTGCCTGACCCAGTGGCGATGGCGATAGCGATTGACCCGACCCTGTGCGTCCAGACCAAGCACTATGTCGAAATCGAATGCGATGGGACGTATACTCGCGGGATGACAGTGGTAGACCAACGCGGCGTGACGCCGTATGATACTGAAAATGTGGCGATGTGGCAGGAGGTCGTCCGCAAAGGCGCACCGCACATCACCGTATGTTGGAATTTAGACTCGACGCGCTGGAAAAATCTGCTGTACGAAAGGTTGAAATAATCTAATGATGCCCGAAACCCCGTCTATCCTCTCGGTGGGTAGCATTTTTATTGATGATATTGTTTACCCCGACGGGCGGACGCGCATGGGCGTGCTGGGCGGCGGGGCGGTTCACGCGGCGGCGGGCATGGCCTTATGGGGGGAGCGCCCCGGCCTCGCCGCACGAGTCGGGCAAGGGCTACCGGATGATGTCATGCCGCGCCTAGAGAAATTCTGTGACCTCAACGGCCTAACCCCGCTGGATTTGCCGCAGATTCGGGCGTGGCAAGTGTTCGAGGCCGATGGCACGCGACGCGAATTGCTCCGAGTGGATGTGGTCGCGCCGTTCCGCGATGGCCCGCCCCCCAACTTCATCCCGCAGCCGTGGCTACGCGACGCGAAAGCGCTGTATATGGTGGTGGACGGTCAAAACTTTAGCCGCTGGGCGGGGACTCTGCCACAGACGCCCATCCTCTGGGAGCCGAATCAGCCGTATATGGTCAGCAACAACGCCAGCGAATTTCAGCGCTTGGTCGGGCGGGCGGAAATCGTCTCACCGAATATGGCCGAAGCGCGCAACATCTATGGCAATCTGGCCGCCGAGTCGCTGGTCACGGCGCTGCTACGTGACGGCGCAAAGGTGGCAGTCGTGCGGATGGGGCAGCACGGCTCCATGGTCGGGGCGAAGTCGATGAAATCCATCGCCCATATCCCCGCCCTCCCGCTTGAGCCGATAGACATCACCGGCGCGGGCAACTCGTATAACGGTGGATTCTTGGTCGGTTGGATGAAAACCGGCGACCCGGTACAAGCCGCCCGCTGGGGGACGGTTGCCGCGTCGTTCTGCGTTGAGGGGCTTGGGATTTTTGACCCCAATCAAGATGGCGCACAGGCCAAGCGCGACCAACGGCTGGCGTGGTTGGAGAAACAGGCATGATTGGGATTGTGATGGGCAGTGATAGCGATTGGCCGACCATGCAAGCCGCCGCTGAGGTCTGCCGCGAGTTTGGCGTGGCGTATGAGGCGCGGGTGATTTCCGCCCACCGGACGCCGGGCGATATGGCCGAATATGGTCGCACGGCGCACGAGCGCGGACTCAAAGTGATTATAGCTGGGGCGGGCGGGGCGGCGCACTTGCCGGGGATGTTGGCGGCCTTCTCACCCTTGCCGGTGATTGGCGTGCCGGTGCAGAGCAAGGCGCTCAGTGGGCTGGATTCGCTACTGTCGATTGTGCAAATGCCATCTGGCGTGCCGGTAGCGACGGTGGCGATTGGCGCGGGCAAAAACGCCGGACTCTTGGCGGTACAGATTCTGGCGACCCACGACTCGGCTTTGCTGGACAAAATCATCGCGTATAAGGCAAAAATCGCAGACGAATCCCGTGCCAAAACTTTACCCGATAGTTAATCATACCGCGCACCCCGCCAGAGCAACCGAGTCAGGCCGCGTAGAATTAGGACGCCGAAAATCGCCGCGAATCCCATGCGGATGATGAGCCACCACGGGCTAATCATCCAATAGGTGGTCTGATACGAAAAGTTGTTGATGTTCGGGTTGACGTATTGCGGGCGATAGGCCAATCCCTCGCCTCGGAATCGGACGGTTTGTTGCGGGCGCATCAGGCTGGCGGCGGTCATCAACCCAGAGTCTAACTGCGAAAATAGCGCGATTTGAGCCGTCTCGCCAACCCGTCTCAGTTGATGTTTGAGCGCAATTTCGCGGCACAGCCCTGCCGATAATCTCCCTGATGTGTCGTCGTAATACCCCTTGAAGTTATAGCAGATGTAGGTGGGGTAATCGCGGGCTTGCGGATACTCCCCCAAATCGAGCGCGGCGGACATCGCGTAAAACAAGAGTATGACGCCCAGAACCCCGCCCATCCCTAGCGCAAGCCGCCCGCCCATGACCATCATCAGACGCCATTGAGTCCGACGCCGCACCCGCGTATATATCAGCGTGGCGAGCGCAATCATCAACCCAGATTCGGCCAACGCGAAAGCGGTTAAGACTGCCAACGCCAGCGCCATCTGACCCCAGACCGGCCACCAGTGCAGGTAGTATCCGTTGTGGCTGACATAGGCAAAAATCCGCAAGGCACTGGACGGGATATAGATGTGCAGATAGTGACTGAGCGCCAATGCGACGGCGAATCGCCCGATGACCAGCGCGGCCAGAGTCAGCCAGCGAAATTGGCCGGTCAGCGCGTCCCAGACGTGCTTGGCGGTATGGGCGGGGTGGGTATCGGCCAAGATGAGCAGGTCGGTGTTGCCGGTCATTTTGCGATAATTCAGGCTACCGCGCTCCGCCGCCGCGAACATCTCTGCGTAGGCCGCGATGCTCAAAGCGATGAGCGCCAATAGTAACGCTTGGATGATTCCGACATCATCCACATAGCCCACCGCAAACGGGACGGACAGCATCCCCAGCGCATAGGCCAAATACACCCATCGACGGTGGCGGACAATCAGGTGAGTCATGTATCCCTCCACACGCAGACGATAGAACCTGTATTATGCCTTTGGAAATAGGATTTGTTGACATTCTAAAAGTTCTTTTTCAAGGATTTCGTTTATATAAAATACATTCTCGATATTATCGGGATCGGTATTCAAATCGCCTAAAATCGCTGATGTCCATTTCCCAAACAGATCGTTCGATAGATTTTGCGTGATGATCTTCTCAAAAATGGGTATGTTTGCCACGGGGATAAATTGTTCAAACGTCTCGAATACTAGCATCCCACTGTCTCCCAACATTCCACTCTTTTTTAGGATGTTACTAACAAAAAATTTCGTCTCACCGGGCAGTTTTGCAAAACGCAAAATGTTACGCCATATAGACAGGCCAAAAATCAATTGCAAATACCATTGTGGACTCTCAATCTGAAAGAGCGACACAGCCCAAACTTCAAGTTCCTTTGGGGCGAGATATTTGAGGCAAAATAATATAGAATTTTCCACCTCCTCATGAAACGAAAAATCAAAATTATCCCATATATCACGGGGCTTTTTAAGGTCTTCATCACTTGTCTGGACTACTGGGTAAGGGAATGGGCGCGTACCCAATGTTGATATAACATCGTCACGGAAACCCGAATATTCCTCTGTAATTTTATCTGGATAAATACTGAAAAAAGTTGAAATTGTGGCTGTGAGGATGTTTTTGAAAAAAGTGCCGAGATTTTCTGGATCATTGGCACGAAGAATCAGGTCTGGCAACAGATATCTAAACCATTCCTTCCATAGTGGAATGTAATGAACCTTTGAAAATAGGACAATACCAGAGCTAATTTCTTGTAGTGCTTTGTATAAATATATCGAGTCTGAGTTCCCATCAAGCTCAGTGAAAAACTTTAACTTTCCCATGAACCACGCTTCGGGCATCGGTTCGCTCGGTTTGGGGAAATGCAGTCGCATCCGTGCGATGGCATCAGGGTTTGGCGGGTCGGCTGGGATTTTCCATGTGATGGTCATGCGCTAGTCCTTATACCGTATATCCTAGGATGTTAGTGCTGCCAGAGGCTGAAGCCTCTGGCTACCATCTTGAAGCCGACTAAAGCCGGCTGTTCTTTCGAGATTCTCGCCTTACAGTCCCCTTCAGGGGCTTCAAATGGCAGACGGACGCTGTAGGGACTGGATCAATCCTGTCCGTTCTGGCGTCCAACGAGGCGAAATCGACAGGAAAATGTCTTAACTTGGTGCATATACGGCGCAGCGCACTACGCCCCTACAAATATCTCGTAATGTGTTTATCTTTAAGAGGTCGTTTGGAAATTCATCGGGCGGACAAGTCTCGCCCCTACAGGACACCCTGTGACGCGATTTTGAATACACATCATCAGAAATTTTGTAGGGGCGACGCTTGCGCGCCCGCCG
>DAOTTP010000329.1:0-14663 GCA_034437835.1 Anaerolineae bacterium
AGTTGGTTTTCACGCACATTGTAAATGAACGACAATTTCTGTTTAGCGTCCAACTGAGTGCCGTAGTCACTGCGGCGACCCGATTTGAACTGCTTTTCTTTGCCGTGATCGCCGGGCGGGTAGGCGCGCTTTTCCAGAATTTTCTGATACTTAGCACGCGGGATGAGCGCCTCACCGAAGCGGCGCATCACCCTCGCCTTGGGGCCGTGATACGAAGCCATTTTTCTTTAGTACCCTCAGTTGGTGCGAAACATCCGGGTACTACGCCCGGTTGTCATGCAATTTACGATATGAAACGTCGCAGTAGTTTAGCGACTTTCAGGGGAATTGCTAGGGTGGATTTACTGAAACAGCCAGCGATACGGTCTTTTAGCTGATCGGTTCTTTGTAAATCACGAAGCGCCCCATATCCGCGCCCATGCCCATACAGGTGGTCATTTCGACCTTGAATTCACGCCCGCCGGAGACCCAGCGCAGACCCTCTTGCAGCAACCCCTGACCGACATGGCACACCGGCTTGTCAGTCTTACGAGTCCAACACATCGGGCAACGTTCTAGCGTATAGATGATCCGGTCAGTGCCTTCCTCGTGAACTTTCGAGATTTGATCACTGAACTGATTGAAGATATTCGCCATCGCAGGCACACCGATACGCAGTTTCGCGTTCATCGGCAAGACTTTGAAGGCGAGGTCGCTGACGCCAGCCAGCGCACCGAAACCACGGAGAGCCTCCGCAAATGTGGCACGACCCGCACGGAGCGCAAGTGCGCGCCCACCGCGAGGACCGTACATTTCCTCAAGGGCGACGTTCAGCGACGTATAGTCCGCGAAGTCAAACCCTTTTTCAAGATTGTCTGGTGGATAGTTCCCCACCAGATTTTGCATATTTGCCAAATTCAAAATGGCGTTGAGGCCATTTGTCCCCATCACTTCTTCCATCGCCTGAATAGTGATACGGGCGAATTTATTGGGGTAGTAGAAGCCGCTTTTCTCGCGGGCCATCGTATGCTGACCTCCATTGTGGTGGGAGTGCCTCGCCGTCCTAGACTCCCAAGAGTATAGCAAATGGTTTGCGAATACCCAATAGGGTAGACGTTAATGCTAAGACAATTTTGGCGTGTTTCCGCTCAGTCTGCAAACACCAAAAGTGGTTCGGCCAGATTTGGTTGGCTTTGACTGCCCGGAATCCGCCCTTGCATCGAGAAAGGCGAGGTGTAAATCACCTCTAACTCGACCAGTTTGCCCTTCCAATCGCCTTCATCCTCAAAGAAAACCAGTTTATTCTGAGGGGTACGACCGCGCCATTTGCCTTTATGGTTTTCCTCAACCAAGATTTGTACGGTTTGTCCTAACCACTGGGCGTTAATCTCATCCTGAATACGGATTTGCAAGTCGTCAATCGTGCGATGGCGGCGGACTTTCTCATCTTCCGGCACATCATCGTCCATCCGACGCTCGCTGACCGTGTTCGGGCGCGGGCTGTAACGCGCAAGGTGAACCTTATCCAGTTTCAATTCTTCCAATACCCGATAGCTTTCCATAAAGTCATCTTCGGTCTCGCCGCAGAAGCCGACGATAATGTCGGTATGAATCGCTACATTCGGGATACGGGCGCGGATGTCGGCCACAAGGTCGCGGTACTGCTGTTGAGTATACCCACGCTTCATCCGTTCTAACACCGTGTCGCTGCCCGCTTGGATAGGGACTTCAATCTGCGGCATGATGCGCGGAAGTTCCGCCACCGTGTCGAGCAGTTTGGGGGTCATCCAATTGGGGTGACTGGTCAGGAATCGGATGCGCTCAATGCCATACTCCTCCGCAGTAGCATGGATGACGCGCAGCAGATCGGCCAAGTCTGGGCCATCTGGGATGTCTTTGCCGTACCGGTCAACGATTTGACCCAGCAGCGTGACTTCTTTGACGCCTTGCACTGCCAAACTACGGACGTGCGCCACAATCTCCCCCACGCTGCGGCTGCGTTCGATTCCGCGCCGATTGGGGATAATGCAGAATGAGCAGGCGTGCGAACACCCATAGACCACCGGCACATGGGCGCTAATCAGGCTGCCATATTCCTGAATCGGCAGGATTAGGTCGCCGTCTTGGATGGCGTCGCGCTTGAGGCGGATGGCGGTATCGGCCTGAATCACCTCAGACTCCCAACCCCGGTCTTTCAGGAAATTGACCATCGGCGCGGGTTCGCTGGGCGATAAGAACACATCAACCCACGGTAATTTTTTCCGCAGATACAACGGGTCTTTGACGCCGACCATACATCCCATCACGCCAACGACTTTTTCAGGGTAATCGCGCTTGACCTTTTTGAGCATGTTGATGCGCCCCATGCCCTTGTCTTCGGCGGCCTGACGCACCACACACGTATTGACGACGTAAATGTCGGCGTCATCCTCATGCTCGGCGGCGCTATGCCCCATACGTTCCAACTCGGAGGCCAGCAGTTGGGTGTCGGCGGTATTCATCTGACAGCCGAATGTCCAAATGTGATATTTCATAATTTCAGATGCTTTTTCTCGCTTGCCGTTGCGTTTGATTGTAGTGGAGTGAGCAAGGGGCGTCAACATAAGGGCGCATAAGACCGGATCGGTTCAGGCATTATCAAGGTATACGGCGCTTATTGACTTCGATTGTGAATTCTGTAACATATAAATATCGCACCTCATCAATTGATAGGACAAGAGCAGATGACGATCTCAAATCCGGTTGGCCTAAAACTTTCATTTTTGCGACTGATATGGGTTACGCTCACAGGAGGGAAATTTGACCAGTTGGCGTTTGCCAAGCAACTTGACGAAGCATACGGCGGCATCAGCTATAACGAGTTAGGGCCGATCCTCATGTACCAAATCACGGAACCGGCTCTCATCCATGAAATCCTCGTCGAAAAGGTCGACAAGTTCCACAAGGCCGCCCGTGTCCGTTATGCGCTGGAGGCATTTGCTGGTAATGGTATCTTCTTGAGCGAGGGGGAATTTTGGAAGCGTCAACGTAAGCTAGCGCAACCCGCTTTCCACGCCAAACGTATCGGCAATTACGCCCAAACGATGGTCGATTTCACGCAAGAGATGGTCAAAGGCTGGCAGGACGGTGAGGTACGCTATATTGACCGTGAGATGATGAAACTCACGCTCAACATTGTCGGCAAAACCCTGTTCGACGCCGATGTTTCTGGTGATGCCGAGCGCGTTGGGGTATTGCTCGACCATGTTCTGAAAGCGACCAACGACAAAATCAACGCGGCGTTTGAGCTACCAGACTGGTTTCCATCGCGCAAACGCGCTCAAGAAAAAGCGATTTTGGCCGAATTAGATGCAATCATCTATCGCTTCATAGAAGATCGCAAGCGTTCCGGTGAGGATAAGGGTGATTTGCTCTCGATGCTTCTAGAAGCGCGGGATGAAGATGGCAACGGTATGGACTCCAAGCAACTGCGCGACGAAGCCATGACCTTGTTCATCGCCGGACACGAGACCACCGCAATGGCGCTGGCATGGGCATGGTATTTGCTGACCACTCACCCTACTGCCATGCAAAAACTGCAAGCAGAGGTGGATAGCACTTTACAAGGGCGTTCCCCAACCCTGCAAGATCTCCCCAACCTACCCTACACCGATATGGTGATGAAAGAGACCATGCGCCTCTACCCGCCGGCATCAGGTATTGGGCGTGAGGCATTAGAAGATGTGCAAATCGGTAGCCATATCATCAAAAAAGGGACGCTGATCTCACTTAACTTCTATGCCATGCACCACAGTGAACGCTATTTCCGCCAGCCTGAACGCTTCGACCCCGAACGCTTCAGTAAGGAAAACGAGGGCAGCATCCCGCGCTATGCTTATCTGCCGTTCGGTGGCGGGCCACGGGTGTGCATTGGTAATATGTTCGCCCTGATGGAAGCGCGTCTAATCTTGGCGACGGTGGTTCAGCACTTCGACCTCAGTCTGATGCCGAATCAAAATATCGTGGCTGAGCAACTGCTGACCATTCGTCCCAAACATGGTATCCAGATGCAACTGAAACACCGCGCAGGTCAACCAATCCAAGATGCCACCGGAGTCTAGGCGCCATTAGCTAAGAAACCATCTACTTGATAAATCTTCAACGCCACCTCTTTAGACAGAAGTGGCGTTGTTTGATCACACGCTTTGTACGACTCCTCCCTTACTTACTGAACAAATCCGCGTAGGCTTCGCCGATGCCGACCAATGCGTAAGTCAGAGCCTGCCCATTCACATCGACCACGCCGACATATACCACCTTCGCCACCGACAGCGGCGCTTGTGTCTGCGAGTCATAGCCGATGCTGGACGCCGTTGCAGTGAAGGCCATCCCCGTCTCGACATTGCTGACTTGGGCAAACGTCAACCCGTTCAGCTTGGGATAGACCGTCGTCAGTAGCGCAAGCGCGGCATCGGGCGTGGTCGGAGTCGCGGTATTCACCAGCAACGCATAGCCCCCGGCACTGGCGCTGGTCAGTTCCAACGAGAGCGTATCAACGCTGACCGCGCAGGCCGCATCAGCGCTACACGCCCCGACCATCACCGCGCCTGCCCCGCCCTGCCACACGCCCCAATACTGTGACTCGGCCATCGCAGCGGCCGCAGACAGATAGGCTTGCATCTCGGCGGGCAAATACCCCATCACGGCGGATAATTCAGCCGTCGGCGCACCGGCATATAACGGCGTGACGGTCAATCCGAGTTGGTCATTGGCGAACGCAACCAACGCCTGATACGCCTCAGCCGACGGCGCGGGTGCGCTGACCGGCAAAGACTCGGCGGCGGGCGGCATGACCATCACCGCGCCTTGCGGGGTATCACTGGTCGTGCCGACATCGGTATAAGTGTCGCTGGCGCTGTCATAGACATAGCTATAACAGTCCCACGGATAGGCGGCGCAGTACGCGGCGTAATCGGCGGCTTGCGCGGCGTAGTCATCCACTGCATCGGTTGTGACGGTTAGCGCCTGTTCATAGGTTTGCAGCGCGTAATCGGCAGAGGCCGTAACCGTGCTGTAATAGGTGTCAGCGGTGGTTTCCAGCGCGGCGTAATAATCATCCCAGACTTGGTTATAGGCATCCTGCGCCTGTTGACCGTCAAAGGGCGGCGTCAGACCCAGCGACTCAAAACTGGCGGGGTCGAAGGCGAAAAATGCGCTTAAGTCGATGCTGCCCGCGCCGCCACGCCCTTCAAACCGCGCCGCGAGATCATCTGGCAGGCTGAATCCGCCGCCTTGCATCCCGCCCAATCCTTTGACATCTGGGCCAATCACCCCTCTACCACCATCCGGCGGCGGGGTCGGGCGCGTCCGTCCGCCACCCATACCGCCGCCGCGCCCGCCGTCTTGATTGCCACCCGGCGCTTGTAACTCTGGCACGCTGGGCGAATAGGCCGCACCGTTCATGCCGGGGCCGCCCGCATTGCCGCCCCCGCTAGGCTGAGGACGTGTGCCGCCGGGTTGCGCGCTGACGGTCAGCGGCAACGCAATCAGGATCATCAAAATCGCCATAAAACCGTATCGCCTTACACGCATGTGATATTCTCCTTGAGTTTTTACCTAACCAACACATTCTCTGTAGGGACACGTCGGCAACATGTCCGCACGCGCCACATTCTTTAGCCCGACGACACGAAAAAAACGCCGCCTGACTCTATTCTATGCGCGAGTCGGCGGCGTTACAGTTTGTTTGCTGATTCTTTACGCGGATTTATCCGGCGTCCGCAAGGTCAAGACGAATCCGGCGCACATCAGCGCCGCGCCCATCCAACCGAATAACGTTAGCGACTCACTGAACACCAGCGCGGCCAGCAATGCAGCCGCCAACGGTTCGGTCAAAGTCAAGATGCTGGCGACTTCCGCAGAGACGGCGCGCATCCCGAACAGGAATAGCGCGTAGGCAATCACCGACGGGAACACGCCCATATACAGCGCCAGACCCCACCCGCCCGCCGTCGAAGGCGATTGTATGCCGGTGAACAGCCCGACTCCGGCCAGCATCAGCGCCCCCACGGTGAAGCTCAGGGTATTGGTGTGCAGCGGCGCACGCCGTTGAGTCAGGTCATGCCCGCATAAGACCACCCCTGCATAGGTCGCCGCAGCCGCCAGCGAGAGGATTGTCCCCATGATGAGGTCTGTCCCGCCGCTAGAGGCGTCTGAATCAACCATCAGCAGCGCCGTCCCCAACAGGGCGGCAATCAGGGCGGCGATGACGATTCGGCTGGGGCGTCCGTCGCACGTAATCAGCCCGAAGATGACCACGACCAGCGGCGCAACGCAGATGGTCACGAGCGTGGAGATGGTCACACCGGCCAGCGGGATGGCCGCGATATACAAGGTCTGGCTGGTGGCAAGGAAAAGCCCGTTGGCGAATACCAGCACGGCGTCGCGTCGCGGGAGGGTCAGCAGGCCGCGCCACCCCATCCGCCGCAGGCTATAAACTAAGAGGATGGTGGTGGCGATTGAGAAGCGCCAGAAGCCGGTTGAAATAGCGCTCAGGCCGTCATCTGACAACCATTGGGCGATGACGCCGATGGTTCCCCATAGGCCGCCCGCGATGATGATAAGCAGCGCACCTGTGCGCGCTGAAAGTGTCTGAGTCATTCCCGATTATTCATCTGGCGTTTCGGCGGAATCGGGGTCGATGTTCACGACGCCCAAGCCGCTATCCTCTAACACATCCGGCGTCGGGTTGAGCAACACCGCTTCCGGCCACGCCAGCGCGGTCTGTTTGCTGAACTTAGCGACCTTGCTCACGCCTAAAATTTGACCGATCAACACCACCGGCTGCATGAACGCCACCGCTTTTGGCAGACTGCTAAACGCCAATAGCGCCCCGTTCAACGTGACGGCCTCCCACGTCAAAGGCTCATCGGCGCGTAGCTTCCACGCGGGCTTATCTGGCGACTGACGAATCAGCAGATGCACAAACCGGCCTTTGAAATCAGCCAGCGACTGTGAATCATCATCCGCCGCCGCCCCGATTTGGACCCGCGCCAGCGTATCATCGGTCTGGTGCGGGCGTTCGCCACGCATCAAGACGCCCACCGGCAGCGGACATTCCGCCCCCGTCTCGACCAAAATCCGCGTGAAGCCGTGGCTTTCCAACGTGACGACATGCTCGGCGTCCGGCTCACCACGGCTAGACATCAAAATCAGGCGTCCGCCGGGGCGCAAGGCAATCAGCGCTGCCGCCAATAACGAGGAACCGGGTTCGGCGTCAAAAGCGGTCACGGCGTCGAAATCGCCGGACGCGATGCCCCATTCCGACGGTTCGCCTTCCACAGCGGTGATGGCGAGGTCGGGACGGTGCTTGAGCAAAACTTCTTGCGCCGCGCCCGCGACATCCAGCAATTTAAGGCTGGATGCGCTGGGCGGCAAATGTTTGAGCATGGCCTCGGTCAGTACACGGGTGATGCGTGGGCTTGCCATAGTCGGTGAACTCAGCGCCCCGGCTTCTGACCCGGCTTACCACCGGGTTTGCCGCCTGCGCGTGTGCCGCCACCTTTGGCGATGACTTCATCCATCAGGCCGAGCAGTTCGTCCCAGTCCTCTTTGAAGAAGTGCAGCGTCGCGGTGTTCAATTCAAGGTGATAGACCGTCTCGCCGTTCTCGTCGGTGTCCGTCCAAGCGACATAACTCTCGGTTTCAGCGATGGTCTGGATGTTGGTATCGTCGTTCATCGTTCGTCCTTCTCTTGAGGCGCGGTTAATTCTGTGGGATGAGCAGCACGTCGCCGATATTCAGGGCGTTGGGGTTACTGAGGTCGTTGGCGTCCACAATCGCCTGAACCGTCGTGCCGTAGCGCTGGGCGATGCTGAACAGGGTATCACCCGACTGCACGGTATAGCTCTCGAATCCGCCCGGAATGGGCGTCTCGCTGGGGCCGGGGGTCGGCGTCGTTGGGTCGGCATCGCAGCCGGGGATGACCAATTCATCTCCGATGTGAATCAAATCGCCGGTAATGTTATTGGCCGTCCGAATCGAGGAAACCGTCACATTGTTGCGGTTGGCGATCCCCAACAATGTTTCCCCTGATTGGACGACATAGATACACTCTGGGCTTACCTCCACCGCATCACCTGTCGCATCGAAAAAGGCGTCGGTGGGCGTGGCGAGCAAGTCGCTGGTTGGGCTGGGGCCGATGGTTGGGGTATTGGTGACGATAATAAGGTCGGTCAGCATCCCGCCGCCGCCCATCATATCTTCCCCGCCGCCCAGAGTCGCCGTCGGCGCATCCGTCGGCGTCATGTTAGAAAACAGTAGCGGGTTGCCCGTCGCCTCAACCGTGATGATTAACGGCTGGGTGGGGATAGAGGTGTCCGGCGGCACAGTCACCACCAGCGACGCCCCACCATCTGCCGTCGGTTGGGTATTTATCAACGGCGTGCCTTGGGGCGGGGGCAATGTGGCGAATGGCTCCTCAGCTTGCCGGAAGCACCCGGTCAATGTCAGCGATATGAGCGCAAACAAGATGAATCGAAACGGCGTAGATTTCTGCATAGTCTCGCGTCAGTGTTAGGTTAGGAACATTACGGTTTAGGATACCACCCATCACCAAAGGTTAGCAAAACGTTTGACCGACGCTTTAACCACAATATTTGACGATGGTTGTCATGAAACACTTTAATCCTTGTACCGGTTTTTCTGAACTACACTGGTATTAAGTCAATAAGCGCATATTCGCGGCTTGAAACTCGGCACTCATCGCTAGAAAAACAGTTCGCAACTTGTAATACGGTTCAGGGTTACTATTTTTATCATGAAACTTTTCAAGCGCACCCCCAAACCAGTAGACCTCACCACGCTGTCCGACGCAGAACTGGTCGAGATGGCGCGCACCGAAAAAGGCGCGTTTGGTGAATTGTATGAACGCTATGTCAAGCGTATCTACAACTATGTGTATTTTCGCACCGGCAGCGCCCATGACGCCGAAGACCTGACCGCACGGGTGTTCACGCGGGCAATGGCGCACATCGGCCAATATACAGACCGCGGCCTACCATTTCAGGCATGGCTTTACCGCATCGCCCACAACCTCACCGCCAATTGGCATAGAGATCAGGGGCGGCGCAAGGTCATCCCGCTGGAAGACTATATCACGGGCGAGTTGCTGGGCGACGCGCCGGATTATCTGGTCGAGGATGAGGAAGAACTGGAGATGTTACGCGCCGCAGTCCGCCGACTGCCGGAAGACCGCCAACAACTCTTGATGCTCAAGTTTGTCGATGGCCTTTCAAACGCAGAAATCGGCCAGATTATGGACAAAACCGAGGGCGCAATTAAGTCGCTTTATCACCGTACTTTGACGGCACTCCGCGACGAATTGCAGGGTATCTCCTCGGATGAAGATGATGATACCCGCCGTAAGCACAGGTCGTAGGGACACCCCACCATCCGCGACCACGCACCCAGAAAGAGATTATCCGCTTCACAAGAGTTTATCGAGGTTTACCCACCCCATGCGAGTACAAACACCCCTCCCCGATGCCCTAACTGCCATGACCGACGCCTTGATTCACGGGAACGGGGACGCCGATCTGCGCCGCGCCGCGTATAACGCCCCCGTCGAGGCCATGACCTACGCCCCGATGTTGCGCGGGATGGCACGCGCCTACGCCCCTGTCGAACCCTCGGCGGACTTCATGCGCGACCTCAAAACCGAACTGTTGACCGGCAAGAAGCGCCCGGTGCGCGTCAAAGCCGCCATCGTCTTACCGCGCATCCACCCCACTGGCTGGGCATTCGCGGGCGGATTCGCCACGCTCGGCGTCGTACTGCTCGTGCTACGTGGAATTGGGGCAATTTTCGCCTCGCGTAGCAGCCAACGTCCGATGGCACGACCCATCGGGCAATAATACCCCGTCTCACCGCTGACTTTCACAAGTGATGACAAATCTGACTCACGGTCATTATCAATTAAACGATCACGCCCACCCCTCGGCTAATGAGGGGTGGGCGTGATGTTATGAGTCGGTGTCTTGCAGAATGTTATGCAACCAGAGTAGGTCGCTAGGACTATCGGGGTCATAGGTCAGAATTTTGACGCGACTGGAAAATTGCATCCCAAATTCATGCCCAGAGGTTTACACGCGGATAAGCCCCTACTAAAACTGGACTTTTTGACTTTCACCCGCAGCTTTTTCATCGCCAGTGAGCAACACCTTGATCATGCTCACAGCTTGACCAAACGCGCTGCCGGGGGTGTCCCAATATTGTGCCGATTTCGCCTTCAGATGGATCAACACGACGCTGGGGGATTGAGGGCCATCCTCAAACCAGACCTTCAACGCATCGTTCCACAATTCCTGCTTCTTCGCCACATCCGTCACAATGAGCGCACTTCCGGCCAAAGAGACGTAGTTGCCGTTGGCTACATAGGACACGTTAACCGAAGGATTAGACTCGATTTCGCGCACCTTATCCGAAGAGCGGTCAGCGAAAAACCAGACTTCCCCGTCAAACTCATGCTCTTGGGTCATCATAGGACGGCTGTGAAAGTCACCGTCTTCATCGATGGTGGTCAGCATTGCGATTTTGATGTCGCGGATCATGTCATTAATCTTAGAGAGGGATTCTTGGCGGCTTATCACTGGGTATCTCCTTAAAATAGGGTCTTCATTCAAAAAGGTGCTTCCTGATGACGCACCCGCATCTATAAGTATGTGTCATAACGTTGAGATTGTTGTACGCCTAAAGAAGGATTTTGGCATGGGTTATATGGGGGGTAAGAGTAAACACAAAACATCTGATAAGGTTAAAAAAACGCCCTGATGATTTCGTATTCGGTGGCGCTGCTGAAAGCCGACATTGAGACTTTGGGGACGCCCAATCACTTTTGAGATTAAAAACGGCTCGCCCAAAAATTATTTTGTTTAGATATCAGATTGACCGTATTGCCGCGCACATAGTTATATGGGTCGGCGGTCAGGAAGTTGCCGACCTCTAGCCTTCTCTCGTCACGGGTTGTGACAGCCGATAGGCTGTCTGTACACATGCCGAGGGCGACGTGTTAGAATCACACCCAAAGCATCTCATCAGGCCGCACACTCAAAGGTTTATCCCCCATGCCCAACCGACTCGCCGACGAGACATCTCCATATCTGCGCCAGCACGCCGACAATCCGGTAGATTGGATGCCGTGGGGCGATGAAGCGTTCTCCCGCGCCCGCGCCGAACAAAAACCCGTCTTGCTCAGTATCGGATACAGCGCGTGCCATTGGTGTCACGTCATGGCGCATGAGAGTTTTGAAGACCCGGCCATCGCCGCGCTGATGAACCAGTTGTATATCAACATCAAGGTAGACCGCGAGGAACGCCCTGATGTGGACGACATCTATATGAATTTCGTCGTCGCACAGACCGGTCACGGCGGCTGGCCGATGACCGTTTTCATGACGCCGGAGGGTAAACCGTTCTATGGCGGCACGTATTATCCGCCGCAGCCACGCCACGGATTGCCGTCCTTCCAACAGATTCTAAAAGGCGTCGATGACGCATGGCAGAATCGCCGCGCCCAAGTGTTAGACAGCGCCGACGAGATGACCAACGCGCTCCGGGGCGGCGAACTCATTAGCGATGCGACGGCGGATGACCTTAACGCCGATTTGCTGGCAAAAGCACTCAACAAATTATCGGGCAATTTCGACTCGACTCATGGCGGATTCGGCGGCGCACCCAAGTTCCCGCAGCCGATGGCGCTCGCGTGGCTACTGGCGACTCACGTCCGCACTGGCAATCCCAAAGCGTTGGAGATGGCGACTTTCACCCTAACCCAAATGGCGCAGGGCGGGATTTATGACCAAATCGGCGGCGGATTCGCCCGTTACGCCGTGGACGCCATCTGGCTCGTCCCGCACTTCGAGAAGATGCTCTATGACAACGCCCAACTCAGCCGAGTCTACGCCCGCGCCCACCAACTCACGGGCGACGGATTCTTTAAGCGAATCGCTGAGGAGACTTACGACTACATCTTGCGCGAGATGACCTCCCCAGAAGGCGGGTTTTATTCCGCCACCGACGCGGACAGTGAAGGCGAGGAAGGCAAATTCTTCGTCTGGACGATTGCCGAGGTTAAAACCCTACTGTCGCCGGAAGATGCAGACATCGCCGTCGCCTATTACGGGATGACCGAGCGCGGCAATTTTGAGGGGCATAACATCCTCTACACGCCTCGCCCTGATGAGGTGGTCGCCAAACAATTCGGCCTGAGCGTAGAGGGGCTACACGAAAAACTAGCGCCCATCAAAGATAAACTGTTCGCCGTCCGCAGTCAGCGCATCCCGCCGGGTCTGGATGATAAAATCCTGACCAGTTGGAACGGCCTGATGCTGGCGAGTCTGGCCGAGGGCGCACGAATCTTCAATCGCAAAGATTATGCTGAGGCCGCCCAACGCGCCGGGGATTTCTTGCTTGAGCAGATGTTTACCCACGACTCCGACGGCACGGCCAAATTGCTACGGACTTATAACTTTGGTCAGGCCAAGCTCAACGGTGTGCTAGAAGATTACGCCTGCCTTGCGGATGGTCTGCTCGAATTGTATATGACGACGTTGGACGTGAAATATTATGCGGCGGCGCGTGATTTGGCCGACTCTGCGCTCAAGCGATTCCGCGCAGACGACGGTGGATTTTACGACACATCAGACGACCACGAGGCGCTGATTATCCGCCCGCGTAGCTTGCAAGACAACGCTATGCCATCGGGCGCGGCCATGCTCTCTCGCGTTTTGCTACGCCTGAGTGGGTATACCGGTAGCGATGTCTACGACTCCGCCGCCGTGGGGACGTTACGCCTGTTGACAAGCGCAATGAGCGAATATCCACAGGCGTTTGGTGAGGCGCTCGGCGCGATGGAGTTGTTGGTCGGCGGAATCACTGAATTGGCGGTTGTGGGGGAACGCGCCCTCGCCCGCGACCTGTTCCGCGTGGCTTATGGGACATATCGCCCCAACTTGATTGTGGCGCACAGCGCGGAAGATATAAAAGCGGACGCGCATCTCATCCCGCTACTGCATGACCGTACCAAACGCGGCGGCTTACCGGCGGCCTATGTCTGCCGGAAATTCACCTGTCAATTCCCTGTCACCACGGCGGCGGCGCTGGAAAAACAGTTAAACCCCTAATCTTCAATCAGAAACAACGACTCAACCCGCATTGACCAGTCAGGGAATAACGGTGAGGTCAATATCTCGCCCTCACGGTAGGCCGTGGGGGTATCGCTATCGGCGCGGTATGACCATACTTCACGCCGTGACGGATAAATCACCCAGACTTCTTCCGAGCCGTAGGTCAGATATTCCGACACGCGCCCCAAAATCAGTGAAGAGGTCTGTCGGGGTGCGACAACTTCGACAGCGAGGTCGGGCGCGCCTTCAAAGTCACCGGACGGGTCGAAATCTGCCGGGAATCGCTCTGCGCGGATGAACGAGAAATCGGGTTTACGCGCCAACTGCATCCCGCGCCGCCCGCCAATCAAGATATAGCGCAACCCGTCGGTATGCACACGCCCTAATTTGGCCGCCCGCACGGATACTTTCAGGGTATCGTACAGGTTTTCTATGATGACCAAGTGCAGGTAAGTCATATCCCGCGCGGCCTGAATGATTTCGCCATGCGCCACCTCTGCCCAGATGTCGTCACGAACGGCCTCTAGCGCGTCGAGGTCATCCTGTGTAATGAGTGTGATGTCTACGACGGTCATTATCATCATCCCATCTTATCATTACACCGATTATAGCCGAAATGAGTCCACCGTGACGCTTGAACAGCTTCCCATCACGCGCCATAATACCCTCATCACTCATCACTTAGGACTCCGCACCTATGCCCCGTATCGCGCAGCGCGTCATCCCGTTCGGCACGACCATCTTCACCGAAATCAACCAATTGGCGCAACAGTATAACGCTGTCAATCTGGGACAAGGCCGCCCCGACTTCGACGGCCCCGGCACGGTGATTGAAGCGGCGGTAGAGGCATTGTTGTCCGGCAAGCACAACCAATATCCGCCGGGCGCGGGCGTCCTCGAAATGCGCGAAGGCGTCGCCCATCACGCGGCGCGTTACGGCCTGACGGTTGACCCAGCCACGGGCGTGATCGTCACCCCCGGCGCAACCGAGGCCGTTTTCGCCTCAATCATGGGCTTGGTTGACCCGGGCGACGAGGTGATTGTGATTGAGCCGTTTTTCGACAGCTACGTGCCGGGGGTTGTGATGGCGGGCGCGATTCCGGTCTATGTCGCCATGCGCGGCGCGGATTGGTCATTTGACGCGGCAGAACTGCGCGCCGCCTTCACCGAAAAAACCCGCGTCATCATCCTCAACACGCCGCACAACCCGACGGGTCGAGTCTATACCCGTGCCGAGTTGCAACTCATCGCCGACCTGTGCATCGAGCATGATGTCGCGGTCATCAGCGATGAGGTCTACGAACATCTGTTGTTTGACGACGCGGTACACGTCCCGATCGCCGCGTTGGATGGGATGTTTGAGCGCACCATCACCATCGGCAGCGCCGGCAAAACGTTCGGGATGACCGGTTGGAAAATCGGATGGGCATACGGCCACCCTGATTTGATTCGCGGGATGGGCATGGCGCACCAATACATCGCATTTTCGGCCAATCACCCCGCGCAAGTGGCCGTCGCCCA
>DAOTTP010000330.1:0-7947 GCA_034437835.1 Anaerolineae bacterium
CAAACGCCGCATCGTCATCGAGGCCGACCAGTGTCGTCACGGGGAGGGGGAGATGGGCAGGCTCCTGCGCCGCGAAGGCCTGACCTACACCCAAGTCACCAGTTGGCGCAAGGCGCACCATGACGGCACGAGCTTGGTCTGCGGTGGGTCAAACACCGCTGGTGTGGGTGAGTCCACAACGCGATTACATCCATTTTTACGGGGCGGTGAACTTGCGTAACGGTCATGAGATGGCGCTACCGATGCCAGAGCAAACCAGCGAGGCCACGGTGATTTTCGTCAACCACTTGCTGGCCTGTTATCCGAACCAACCGATTCTATTGATTTGGGATCGCGCCAGTTGGCATAAAGGGGACGCGATGCGGCGACTGTTAAAGGAGCATCCACGCTTGGAAGTGGTACATTTTCCGCCTGCTTGTCCTGATTTGAACCCGCAAGAACAGGTCTGGTCACGAGCGCGAGCGGCAGTCAGCCATAATCATGTCTACTCTGACTTTGCCCGTCTCAAAACCGTTTTTCTGGAATACCTCTCTAACACCCTCTTTCCTTTCGCTTGATTGTCGCAATACGCCCCACCCATATTGTTTGAGGTCTAATCCGAAGCTCCATTAGCTTTAGATGAGTCAGAAATCAAGGCAAAATCATCGAATGGTTTGCTAGATCGAATGGTTTTCTAGATAGTGATTTCAGTGAATCACGGATTTTCATTTCGAATAGGTTCAAGCTTGGCTCATGTTCACAACAGGTGATTTTCGCCTAAAATTGCTGTTGTAGGGACGCCCTTCTGGGCGTCCGTCGCCTATTCCCAAAACAGTCCCTTAACGAGTACTTCTTTCGCTTTCAAGACCATTAATTAAGCTCATTTGTTCATCTTATGGCAGTTACCTATAATTAATTTTATTTTTCTATCAATTCAACCTTAATACTTTTTTCAGTCACTTTTCCCAGCAATGTCTTTATAATGCATACCTTGTCTTCTCTAGGCAATGTGTGTTGCACCATATCCGTCCATTGTGTCGATTGAGCTTAGGATTTGCTGATGCAACTATTGCTTCTGATCTTTGCCCCATTGCTTGCCGCCATCCTACTGGCGTTCATCCCGCGTAAATGGGTAGCACGCTTGACCATTGTAGTTCCGGCGGCATTATTCCTCGTCCTCGTCGTGGCAAGTCATGAATTAACCGCCGTCGATGTCCCGTGGGTACCGTCTCTAGGCGTCTCGCTCTCGTTTCTACTGGACGGGCTAGGCCGACTGTTTGCGCTCATCATTACCGGCATCGGGGCGCTCGTATTGCTGTATGCGAGTGCCTATTTCGATGATGAGGCTGATTATGTGCGCTTCAGCGGTTATACCCTCATCTTTATGACCGCGATGCTTGGAATCGTTTCGAGTAACAATTTGCTGATGATTTTCGTGTTTTGGGAAATCACCAGTATCACATCCTATCTGCTCATCGGCTTCAAACACGAAAAAGAAGCGGCGCGGGAAGGCGCACGTCAAGCGCTATTGGTCACGGCAACGGGTGGGCTGGCGATGTTGGCTGGTTTCCTCTTGATTGGCAGCACCGTCGGAACATTTGACCTGCGACTCATCTTGACCAGCGGTGATATTCTGCGCGAAAGCCCCCTCTACGCGGCTATAGTTCTGTTGGTCTTGGCGGGCGCGTTCACCAAGAGCGCACAGTGGCCGTTTCATTTTTGGCTGCCGGGCGCGATGGAAGCCCCAACGCCTGCCAGCACCTACCTCCATTCTGCAACGATGGTGAAGGCCGGGGTGTTCCTCATCGCCCGCCTAAGTCCCGTCCTTAACGACACGGGGTTGTGGCTGTCGATAGTGACAGGTATCGGACTGATAACCTTTATCTATGCGGCTGTCATGGCGCTACGCCAGAGCGATTTGAAAGGGATATTGGCGTATAGCACCGTCAGTTGGTTGGGCGTTCTGGTCGCTTTACAAGGCGTGAACGACGAATACGCGACGGTTGCTTTGACGGTGGGTATTCTGGGACACGCGCTGTATAAAGGCGCATTATTTCTGGTGGTCGGCAACATTGACCACGCGACGGGGACGCGCCACATCGACAGCTTAGGCCGGTTAGCCCGCGTGATGCCGTTCACCTTTGCGGGGGCGCTAATTGCCGGACTCAGTATGGCGGGCATCCCGCCTCTATTGGGTTTTTTGTCAAAGGAAACCCTGAAGGCCGCCGCCCTGATTGAAGGATTACCGTCCGGTTTATCGATTATCTTTCCCATCATGGCTGTGATTGGCTCTGCGTTAACAGTTGCCGTCGCCTTTCGTATCCTCTGGGATACTTTCTTGGGCAAGCGCGAATCTGACACGCCGCACCCCCCGCACGAGGTCGGTTTTCCGCTGTGGATTGGTCCATTGACGCTGGGGGCGTTCTCAGTGGCTTTGCCGTTGTTAATCGTTCCTATTCTTGACCCGTTGATAGACAGTGCCGTAGAAGCGACTCGGCAACAACCCGCCAGCGTCCATCTCTATCTGTTCACTGAGGTGAACGCGCCATTGCTCATGAGCGCGGCCGCTATCGCGCTTGGTTATGTCATTTTCCTTTTCCGCAGACCCCTTATCGCGAGATTGCAAGCCGCCCCAGACTTTAATCCGGCGGCGGCCTATGAATTTGTGATGAAACGTGGGCTACCCGTCGTCGCCGAATCCGTCACGGCGAAATTGCAAAATGGGAAACTGCGCTACTACATGCGAATCATTTTCGTCTGTTTTATCGCAATGACGCTCTTTTTTATCGTTTGGGGGAATATCAACCTTACGGGCGAAATCATCCTCCATGCCTTAGATTGGCAAACGACCATCCTCTGCATCTTGCTGGCCATCGGCGCAATTGCGGTCATCTTTGCCCCGACTCGCCTCAGCGCAATCGTCGTCCTCGGCATTGAAGGCGCGTTATTGTCGTTGTTGTTCGCCATGTTCGGTGCGCCAGACCTCGCATTTACGCAATTGATGATTGAGGTGATTTCACTGGTATTGTTCGTTCTGGCCTTCCATTTTCTTCCAGACACGTTCGTTAGCTCACGGAAGAGGCGCTCAGGCTTCTTTGATATGATGATTGCATCCGGGGCAGGATTAGCGTTGACGGGGTTGATTTTGGCTGTCCGTTCTAATCCCGTTTCGGACTCGATTAGTTCGTGGTATATGGACAATGCTATCTCGGCTGGGCAAGGGCATAATGTCGTTAACGTCATCCTTGTTGATTTCCGTGGGCTAGATACACAAGGCGAAATTACGGTGCTGATTATCGCCGCGATAGGGGTTACGGCTTTGCTGCGCTTGCGGCCTGCGGGCGCACAACGCGGTCAATATATCCCCTCCGCAACAGATGACGATGACTCCGAAACACCGACGGAAGGAACAACTTGATGACAAAATCCATTTTCTTTCAGTTTCTGGCGCGTGGTATGATGCCGATTCTGCTGTTATTCTCGCTCAATCTCTTGTTGCGCGGGCATAATCAGCCCGGTGGGGGCTTTGTCGGTGGGTTGGTCGCATCGATCAGTATTATCTTGATGACGCTGGCCTATGGCGCGGATAAAGTGCGAGAACGGTTACGCATCGACTTTCTGCGGGCGATGTTCGTCGGGCTTATCTTTGCCGTAAGCGCGGGGATTATCGGATTAGTCCTCGGCGTTGTGTATCTTGATGCTCAATGGTGGAAACCGGTCATAGAGGGCATCGGCAAACTTGAATTGGGGACGCCCGTCTTGTTCGATATTGGCGTCTATATCGTGGTTTTCAGCGTAACCAGCAGTATTGTGATGGCGATGGCTGAAGAAGGCGAAAGGCAGGAATAACATGCTTCTTGTATTTGCATTGACGTCTGGAATCATCTTCGCGTGCGGGATCTATATGATGCTGCGGCGCAGCATGGTTCGGTTAATTATCGGCCTCTCATTGGTGACGTATGCCGTCAATTTGCTCATCTTCTCAATGGGAGATTTAAGTCGCCGCATCGCCCCGATTGTTGAGACAATCCCTTCAAGCGAGATGGCAGACCCCCTCCCACAGGCGCTTATCTTGACCGCCATTGTGATTAGTTTTGGCGCAACAGCCTTCACGATTGCGCTGGCCTACCGTGCCAGCCAAGCCGTCCAAACAGACAACATGGACGCGCTAGGTGATACTGAGGGTGAGGTTTAACCATGCAATTTCTGATTGTCCTACCGCTGCTTATCCCGTTTGCAATGGGTATCAGCGCCTTATTCCGCTTTCGTGAAAGCCGTCGGCTATTTGCCGTGGTTGCGTCGCTGATCAATATGTTGGTGTGCGGCGGTATCCTGATTTACGTCAACCAGAACGGTATGCTCGTCAGCCAAATGGGTGGACATGCCGCGCCATTTGGGATTTCGCTGGTGATTGACTCTCTGAGCGCGGTGATGTTGGCAATCACCAGCGTCATCACCTTCACAACCGTAATTTTCTCGCTTGCCACCATCGACATAGACCGTGAACGATTCGCGTTTTATCCATTGATAGGATTCCTTCTCCTCGGTATCAATTTCGCGTTTCTGACGGGCGACTTGTTCACCCTCTATGTCTCGTTTGAGGTTATGCTGATGTCCTCGTTCGTCCTGCTCACATTGGGCGGCGAAAAAGGTCAATTGGCGGGCGGCTTGAAATATGTGACGCTCAACCTGATTAGTTCTATCATCTTTTTGATTGCGGCTGGCCTGACCTACGCCGTCGTCGGTACGCTGAATTTGGCACAATTGGCAGAGCGCCTATCCGATGTGTCTTCCCCTAGCATCACAACGCTATTGGCCGGGTTGTTCCTGATTGCTTTTGGGATTAAAGCGGCGATTTTCCCACTGTTTTTCTGGTTGCCAGCTTCTTATCACACCCCACCGATTGCGGTGACGGCTTTGTTTGGCGGCATCCTGACCAAAGTCGGGATTTACGCCATGTGGCGCGTGCTTGTGATGGTCTTTCCAAACGATATGGTGCTGCTCCAGCCGTTGGTCTTAACGCTCGCGGCGCTCACGATGGTGACAGGGGTATTGGGCGCGGTTGCACAATCGGAGATTCGCCGTCTGCTCTCGTTTCACATCATCAGTCAAATCGGCTATCTGCTGATGGGGATTGGCCTGATGACCCAACAAGGGATGATGGGGACAGTCTTTTTTGTCGTTCACGTCATCCTTGCCAAAACCGCGTTATTCTTCATCGCGGGGGTTATTCATGACGAACAAGGCAGTTATAGCCTGAAAAAACTGGGCGGCTTCCAAAAATCACACCCGTTCCTCGCAGGATTATTTCTGGTGGCGGCGCTCTCACTGGCGGGCATACCGCCCTTTCCGGGCTTTTGGGCAAAGCTCATCTTGATTCAAGCTGGCCTCGCTGCTGGTCAATATTGGGTTGTCGCAATCGCCTTAATCGTCAGCGTGCTAACGTTGTATTCCATGACAAAACTCTGGCACGAGATTTTCTGGAAGTCGCGCCCAACCCCTATCCCCCAACCAGCGCAACCCGCTAAAAATCATCGTCATGCGCGGCTGATAATGACCCCTTCTGTGATGCTGGTATTGGTTATCCTCTTGATAACGGTATTTACAGAACCCCTCATCGGAATCGCTCAGGTTGCAGCGGAAGGCGTTCTGTCCCCCCAACCCTATATCCAGACCGTTTTGGTCAAGGAGGCCGCCCCATGACTTTCTTTCTGGTCAATCTGTTGCTCGCGTTTTTATGGGCATCGCTGAATCTGTTCCGCCCCATCGATTTGATTGGAGGCTTTGTGATTGGGTATATCCTCTTGTTGATAACCGGCAATTGGCTTGGTGAAGGGGCGCAGCGTTACTCCCGAAAAATGCCAACCTTCTTGCGCTTCTTGGGCTACTACGCCAAAGAGTTGGTCGTCTCGACGTGGGAGGTCACAATCGCATTATTCAGTGACCAATCCAAGCTACGTCCGGGCATTATCGCGATGACATTGGATGCCAAAACAGATTTTGAGATTGTGATGCTCAATAATCTGTTGATTTTTACGCCCGGAACACTTGGCGTACATTTATCCCCGAATCGGCAAATTTTGTATGTCCACATCATTGATGTGCCAGACTCTAAAACCGCTGGCGACAAAATCAAAAATGGGCTTGAGCGACGGCTACTGGAGGTGATGCGATGAGTACGGTATTTGACCTTGTGTTTCTCGCGTTGTGCGTTTCATTGGCGATGGTGTGCTATCGCCTTGTGAAAGGTCCAACCCTGCCAGACCGCGCCGTTGCGGGCGATCAGATTTCGATTCATGTCGTTATGCTCATCGCTGTCTATAGCATGTCGAGCAATCAACCCATCTTGATTGACCTCGTGATTGTGACGGCCATTGTCGGATTTCTAAGCCTAGCCATCATTGGTATTTACGTTGAACGCGCCGCCCGTGGGAAAATTCAGCGAGAGACGGAGCATTAAGCCGATGTCTTTCACAGAGATTGTTGTCACCGTATTACTCGCTATCGGCGTTTTCATCCGCTTACTCTCATCCATCGGATTGCTGCGGTTTGGGGATGTTTACCTACGGATGCACGCCAGCACCAAAGCCAGCACACTCGGATTATTTTTTATCCTCGGCGCAACGGCGTTATTCTTTGGCGATTCAGGCATCACCATCCGACTCATCGCGTTATTGGGGATTTATTTCTTCACCGCGCCGATTGGCACGCAAGTTTTGGCCCACGCAGCGCATGTAGCGGGCGTACCAATGGTGAAGGAAACATGGATTGATGAGATGCCCGATGTCGAACACGAACACTCGGCGGAGTAAGGCTGAAATCTCTGTTAGGGATGTGGCGCGAACGATAAGCCTTTTTCTTTGAGGGTTTCACGCAAAATACCGAGCGCTTTTGGCTCCATCTGTGCAACAGCGACGCTTGTCCCTACGCCGATAGCGCTCATCGGCTTAGATGTTCAAATCGTGCGCGTGACGAGGACGGTGGGGCAGGTCACGACGCGACTGCGGATGTACAACGGCGGGGCGGAGTCCGTCTCCATCGCGCCGAATGATGTCTGGTTGGCGCACTGGGAGTACAATCAACGCAGGCATGAACTATTTTATGAGGCGATAAGCCATGGCAGCGTTTCGAAGCCTAATGTACATTGGTTTGGTGATTGCAGTTATCGTCGGTTGGATTTCTCAAAGAAAGCCCAAATCGTCAAAGAAAGACCCTTTCCCGCAAGGTTCCGCCCTTCACCCTGATGATCCTGTCCGTTTACAGGCCGCGCTGCAAGATAATCACTGGCAGAGGCGGCTTGAGGGGATCAGGGTTCTTTGTGACCATCCGTCTCCGCACAGCTTGGAACAACTGCTGCTGTTGTGTGCTGATCCCGTCAATGATGTTCGTGAAGCGGCGGCGCATGGCATTCGAGTTTATGGGCATAAGGCGTTGGATAGGTTACATGACATGCTCAGAAACGGCAATCTCGATGGTCGGGAAACAGCCGTTCACCTGCTGCTTGAATTGCAGTCTCCCGAAAGCCAGCCCATCTTCATCGATGTGCTACGCAATGATGAGAGCGCTTGGGTGCGGATTCCTGCGGTGCAGGCGCTAGCCAGATTTGGGGATGATGATGCTGAAATCGCCCTGATTGAGGCGCTCCATGATCCACATTCTGGGGTGGTGGGGGCGGTGCGTTTGGCTTTGACTCAACTGGGAACCGAGACCGCTTTGGCCGCATTAAATCAGACCCACCATTAGGTCTGCGAACGCATTTTGTTTTTGCGCGGCGCAAAAAACCGTGCAAACCCTGCGTACCGTTCATATCTGAGGTCGACAGCCCGCTTTTAAGGCATCTAGTGCTATTCAATACCTTCGCCAAAATCCGATTGATACCATCCATCATCAGCGGACACGGCAGGCCGTGACCCTACAATAAAAACCCGTCATGGGAGGATTCGTAGGGACAACGCCCGCATTGTCCAT
>DAOTTP010000331.1:0-1831 GCA_034437835.1 Anaerolineae bacterium
GGTCGTCGTTTTTGTTTGACAGGTTCCCTCCTCTGCGCTGTGCCGTTCGGGACGAGCGGTAGCGCTCACCTGAGCTGGCAGACTCCAGTGAGTGATGAGGGATTGACCATCATGACGACCGATTACCGTACCAATATCCGCAGCCAAATCGCCCCAATGCACCCTACTCCGACCTATCTCACCGAGTGGGCAGGACGCCAGACCTCTGAGCAGATTTACGAGAACCTCGCGGTATACGCCTCCAACATCATGAAACTCTACGGGGTGTTGCCCTATGAGATTCCCGACTGCATCCAAGCCGGATTTATCGCGCTACTTGAGCAGTTAGCGCGTGAACCGTATTTCCTCGCCTGCATGACCCGTCGGCAGGCGGTGTATTTCATCTTGGCGCGCTGCAAGATTTCAACCCTGCGCTACCGTGAGCAGCAGTATGACAGCCTCGACGCGCTGGTTTCGGATGATTGGCATGACACCTCAGACGAACACGCCATCACCGGCTGGGAGCATCACCGTGAGGAACGTTGGGCGGCATGGGCGACAGATGTAGACCTGCGTCTTGATGTCGAGCGGGTGATGGGGAAGTTGGCCGCCAAGTACATCGACTCGCCTAAGCATCTGATTGCGCTGTATCAGGTCACGACCAGCGTGAAGCGCTGTGACGCGGCGCAGTTGGCAGGGGTGACTCATTGGAATTGGCTCAAGACCTACGTTGAGCCGGTATTGAAGGACGTGCGCTACGAGTTCGCGCAGGTGTTTCTGGAACATCACTGCTACGAGCCGCTGGACTTCAATCCGGCCAAGCGTCCGATGCAGCACATCCAGAAGCGTCCGACGTGGCAAGCCATCGCCTATGCGTGAGCGTTAAATCGTCGTGGCCGGGGACGTTAAACCCGGTCAATACTTTTTTGCGAGTCACCTACGGCTGGCGCGGCGACACACAGTGGGCTGCATAAGGTTGATGCTACGAGAACCGCCTCCTGTCATCTCTGACAGGAGGCGGTTTTTGATTTTGATAGATGAGTCTTATCTGTCTGGGGAAAATGCAAATTATCTAGGGAATAGCTTGTTTAACTTTTCCCGTTTGTGGAGGACGCGGCAGGCATCCCCCCTTTCGCAGGGAAATAATCAGGTCGCTGATGTCCGGTTAATTCTCGCCCCGGAAACCATCTGGTGGGTTTTGAATTTCATCAGGGGTGAAAAGGCGTCCAGTTTCCAGACCCGATAGTAACGTTAACTGCATATCATCAATCCAGACACGACCAACCAACCGCCCCAAGTTGAGTTTGACGGTGATTTTTTGCAGCGGTTTGGCGAGCAATATTGACCCCCAAACCCTACCATACGGATACGATTTGGTCGGGATATAGACGATAAGTTTGCCCGTCGTGTTATCGCTATAGGTAATGAGGACAACCATCTTCGCGCCCGGTTTCAGTTTATACGCTGATATTTGCGCGCTCAGTGTCAGGACATCGCCTGCATTACCTGCGGGTGGGTTGAGAATCGTCTGTTTCAAGCTGCGCGCAAAACTGATAGGCGTCCGCCCGCTAAACTGAAATACGCACGCCCCTTCAGAGACTATAATCGGTTTGGCGATGGTATTGCACAGGCGCTTATCAGAAGGTTTAAGATTCTTCCCCACCCAATCTTGCGCCAAACGGGGTTTAATTCCAGCCGTTTCAAACCCGCCATTAAGCAGATTTAAGGTAACTACTCAGCCATCATTTCTTCCCTCAATTTGATGATGTAGAGCGTCAAATTGACTGAAGTGTGGGAAAATTCTTCCCTCAGATGATTGGGCTGAGTGCAGGTCAAAATCTCATTTTCCCCT
>DAOTTP010000332.1:0-17010 GCA_034437835.1 Anaerolineae bacterium
GACCACCAAACCATCCGCGCATGGACGCGCATGATTCACGATAACCGTTGGTATACGGAAGATGTCATTGAGTGTATGCAGACCGTCCTCGCCAACCCACCCGATGACCTCGTGATGCTAATTCAAGAGAACGGGTGGGTGATGCTGCCGCGCCCAGACGATATGCCCGCCGCCGACTATCACGCGCTGTATCTGGCGTGGTTGTCAGAGAGCGCGCAACGCTTGAGCGTTTTTTTGGGCTAGGCGCGTCAAAACAATCTTAACACTCGGCCAGATTGACCGAAATCGCCATCGCTAGGCCGCCCTCGGAGGTCTCTTTATACTTGTCGCTCATATCGAGGGCGGTACGCCACATCGTCTCAATGACCGCATCCAGCGAGACTTTGGCGTCTTGTGGCTGACTTTCAAGCGCGATGCTGGCGGCGGTGATGGCTTTCATCGCGCCCATCGCATTGCGCTCAATACACGGGATTTGCACCAGACCGCCCACCGGGTCACACGTCAAGCCGAGATGATGCTCCATCGCAATCTCGGCGGCCATCAGCGCTTGTTCGACGCTACCGCCCAGACATTCACACAGCGCGGCGGCGGCCATCGCGGATGATACGCCGATTTCGGCCTGACAGCCGCCCATTGCGGCGGAAATGGTCGCGCCTTTTTTGAACAAACTCCCGATTTCGCCCGCGACCATCAGGAAGCGGGCGATTTGCTCATCGTCCGCCTTATGCAGAGTGACGTAATACATCAACACGGCGGGGATGACTCCAGCTGCGCCATTGGTCGGGGCGGTCACAACCCGCCCATACGAGGCGTTTTCCTCATTGACCGCCAGCGCGAAACAGCTTACCCAGCGCACCATCTCTTGAAACGTGAACGTCCGCGCCTGTAGTTTTTCCAGCCATTCAGCGGGGGTGGCATACACGGTGTCGCCCATCAAATGCTGATGGATTCGGTTGGCGCGGCGCACGACATTCAGGCCGCCGGGCAGCGTGCCGCCGGTATGACATCCCTTATACATGCAGTCGCGCATCGTCTCCCAAATCACTTGTAATTTATGGCGGACTTCGGCCTCTGGACGCCAGCGCTGCTCATTCTCCAAGACCATCTGCCAGAGTGCGAGGCCGTGAGTCTGACACTGGATGAGGACTTCTTCGGCGCTATCGCAGGGGTGCGGCAGCGTGACGGACATGGCCGCGCTGGGCTGCTCGCCCTCTTGGACGATGAATCCACCGCCTACCGAGTAATAGGTCGCACTGACCGACTCGCCGTCGGATAGCATGGCGGTCAGGCGGATGCCGTTGGGGTGGTAGGGGAGGGTTTGGGCGAAGTGAAACACGATGTCGGCGTCTGGATTAAACGGGATGGGCTTGCGCCCCAATAGGGTCAGCGCTTGTGCGCCGCGCACGCGCTCAAGCAATGTACCAAAATTATCGGTCTGGCAAGTGGCCGGGTCTGCGCCCATCAAGCCCATCAACACCGCGAGGTCTGTGCCGTGGCCGCGCCCAGTTTTGGCGAGTGAGCCGAACAAATCGACTTGTAAGCCGGTGATGTCGTCAAATTGTCCGCTGGCCTGTATTTCACCCAGAAAGCGCTCCGCCGCCCGCCACGGACCCATCGTATGAGAACTAGACGGCCCGACGCCGATTTTGAGCATATCAAACACGCTAATGCGCTGCATTTTCTACAATCCCCCTAAGAACGAAAAAGTCTATATCGCCCCTTCACTATAGCGTTTTAACGCGGCGCTTGGAAAGGTCGTTTAGGTTGCAAAAAACATAACGGAAAATATTTTAGAATCTGTCACAATCATATATATCATCTTTGATTGGTACAATTTTCACAGTTTTCGTCAACCTTATGTTCCCTAAAAACAGGGAAGAGGGCTACCTTTATGAGTGACTTCTCACGAAATGCTCACATGGTTTCTCGCCGCGATTTTCTGAAAATAAGTGGCGCTGGCGTAGGCGCTACTTTCATCCCCACCCCATTGATGTCGGCTGGGGCATTTATGATGGCGGGGCGCATCAAAACAGCGTTACTCGTGCCAGATTTTGACCTCGCGCCCGAATCCGCGTCTGCGTTCGCCCTAAAGTTTCAAGAGATGGCGGACTCACGCTTTGGCGTTGACCTGTTTTCGACGGGGCGCGGCCTGACCACTCAAGTGATGGCGTCGGCACGCCAAGCGTTGGCAGACGGCGCAAAGATCATCGCGGCTTATATCAACGACAACGATGCGGACGACCTTTTGGCGCTGACCGAATCAGCGGGCGCGGGCTTATTGGTCATCAACCACGGCGAGAATATGCCACGCACCAGCTTCGCCAGCCCGCGTTTTGCCCGCGCATCGCGCAATCAGTGGGCGGAGCATTATCGGCAAGGGCGTGCTGTCGCCAGCGGTGATCGTGTGGCGATGCTGACCTCTTTTTATGAAAGCGGCTTCGATACCGCCTATGCCTTCCGCATGCGCGTTGAGGACGCGGGCGGCACGGTATTGGAACATTTTGTCGTGCGCGATATGGCCGGATTGAACACCGCGCTGACGGCGACCAACCGCTTGGGGGTCGATACCGTTTATGCGGCCTTCAGCGGAGTAGATTCGCTGTCGGTCTTGGGCGCGTGGCCGGTTAACCTGCGCTTGATGTCCATTGGCGTGACCGATATGTCTGACCAATTTATCCAGTTGGGTGAATTGGCTGCGGCGGCGTTGAATCGCTGGGACGGGGCGAAATTTGCGCCTGATCTGGCTGAACTGCCGCAGAATGCACTTGACGCCGCCGCACGGCGCGCTTCTGTCACCAAGACCGGCTGGTTGCACCCGTATATGACTCTTTAAGTGATGAGTCCTGAGATAAAAAAGACGGATCATATTTAAATGGAGTAGGGACGGCATTCTTGCCTTCCGCTTTCGGAACAGGCGGACGCCCAGAAGGGCGTCCCTACAATGATAATCATTTCACAGAGTCTGAACGTGAGCCAAAAAGACAAACTCATCACTCAGGACTCATCACCTGCCCTTAAACCCCTAAATACCGCTGAATCACGTCCGTGCGCGATTCCAATTCTGAGGCAGTGCCGCTGAATTGGACGCGCCCGTCGTCTATCATGTATGCGCGGTCTGATAGGGCGAGGCTGAACCTCAGATTTTGCTCGGCCATCAGAATCGTCACGCCCTCGCGTTTGAGTCTGGCGACCAATTCGCCGATGATGTCCACCATCAGCGGCGCGAGTCCCTCTGACGGTTCATCCAAGAGCAAGAGGTCGGGGCTACCCATCAGCGTGCGGGCGATGGTCAGCATTTGTTGTTCGCCGCCGCTGAGTGTGCCGCCGGGTTGATTTTTGCGCTCGGCGAGGCGCGGAAAAATCTCATAGATGCGCTCAAATGTCCAGCGAGTCTGGCCGTCTGCGGCGGATTTTCGGGCGACGTCTAAGTTTTCCCACACGCTCAGGCTAGGGAAGATGGCACGTTCTTCCGGCACAAATCCGATTCCCCTGCGGGCGATATGATGCGACGCCAGCCCGCCTATGGATTGACCATGAAAGGTGATTTCCCCTGTGCGCGGCGGGGTCAATCCGATGATGCTGCGGAACGTGGTGGTTTTGCCCGCGCCATTGCGCCCCATCAAGCTCACACACTCGCCCGCGTAGACCTCCAATGACACGCCAAACAGAATATGGCTATCGTCATAAAACGTGTCGATGTTTTGGACGGTGAGGAGGGGTGTGTGCATCATGAGAAGGCGTTTCCTTAATCTTGTTGGCGTAATGCCATCGCGCTTTGTCTGCGCTGACCTACGAAGGTGAAGGCAGCAATCGTCAGCAAAAGCGCCCATTGTGGTGCGTCTATCAGATTTTGTGCGCCCATCAGCAGGGCAATCACAAACCATATTACCGCCCACAGGCCGTAGAACCAAATCAAGAGCGTCGTGATCTCACTTTTATGGAGAAGGCGTGCGGCGCGCAGCATCAGAAACGCGCTGCCGAGTAATATCAAAGTGGCGCCATGCCAGACTGCGCGTAATTCGACCTGTATATTAGATGGGATGGTAGAGGCGGTCAGGCTGGAGATGGTCGTGACCTCAGCACCGATGCCGTGGACGATGGCGGAAAGGCCGGTGATGATGGCGGCAATCAAGAGATAACGATTGGTTTTCATGCTGCACCGCCAATGGCGCTCAAAGTCATGGTGGGTAAGTATGTACGACTCAGAGAATGCGGTGGTATCGACGGAGTAGTTGTATTCAGGCGAGACGGTGTTGACATTAGGATGACCTCAGGTTGTTCTGCGAGAGATGACAATAAAATACCATACGGTACGGTATTATGTAAAGTTGCAGAATCCCTGAATTTTGGGACAGTTGGTTTTTAACCTATTTTTGGCGCACCGAGGTATAGCCGTTGGACATCGGGATTGGCGCGCACGTCGTCTGGTGTGCCTTGTGCGATGAGCGCCCCCTGACTCAGCACCAAGACGCGCTGTGCCACGCCGAACACCACGCTCATATCATGCTCAGTGAACAACAGCGCGATTCGGCGTTCACGGGCGAGTCGCTCGACTAACGCGACGGTGCTGGCGGTTTCTTCGGCGGACATACCGGCTGTCGGCTCATCCAACAACATCAGGCGCGGTTGCGCGGCCAAGACTAAGGCCAACTCTAGGCGTTTTTGGTCGCCCAGCGCCAGCGTCCCCGCCAACCGCCCGCCTTGTTCGTATAGTCCGACGCTGTTCAAGGCATCGTCGGCGGTTGGGTCAGCCTTCACCACGCCAAGCGCATCGAGTCCCCGCCCGCGCTGAATCAAGACGGCGGCCAGCACATTTTCATAGGCCGTCAGTTTGGGGAAGATGCTGCTGCGCTGAAATGACCGCGCCAAGCCCAACTTGACTCGTTGGTGGACGCTCATATTTGTGATGACTTGCCCATTGAAGGCGACTCGGCCTGTTTCTGGTCGAATCGCGCCGGAAATCAGGTTGAACAGGGTCGATTTGCCCGCGCCGTTCGGCCCGATAATGGCGACTCGCTCCTCATCGGCCACGGTCAGCGAGACATCCTGCACGGCGCGTAACCCGCCAAAGGTGATGGATAGATTCGATATTTCGAGCATTATTTACGCCGCCATTTCTGTACCAAGCCGACCAACCCCTCCGGCGCGAGTAGCACGAACAGCACGGTAATCGTCCCTAGAATCATCGGCCAATACAGCGTGAAGCGCGTGATGTTGACCTCTAAAAACACCAGTAGCCCGCCGCCTAACACCGGGCCAATCAGCGACCCAATGCCGCCCATCAAACTGCCCAGAATCGGCTCGGCGCTGGTCGTCCAAAACAGCATATTCACCGCGACAAAGCGATTCAGTATCGCGAACAGCGCCCCGGCCACGCCCGCAAAGGCCGCCCCCATCACGAACACCGCCAATTGTTGACGGCGGACGTTGACGCCCAAGAATTGCGCTCGTTCTGGGTTATCTCGCACCGCTTTCAGCGTCAAGATGAATGGCGACGCGGCGATACGTCGAATTAGCAGGTAGCAGGCCAAAAATACCAGCGCCGTGAACCAATACCGCGCTTGTTCTGTCGCCAACCACGGCGGAATCGGTAAGCCCTGTAAGCCATCATCGCCGCCGGTTAAATCCCGCGCCTGAAAGACGAGGATGTACAGCAATTGACCGAACGCCAGCGTCAGAATCGCAAAATATAGGCGAGTCCGCCGCACGCACAGCCAACCAATCACCACCGCAAATACAGCCGCGATAAACGGGGAGACGATGAACGCCAATACGGGATCGAGTCCGGCGCGGGTCGTCAAAATCGCGTAGCTATAGCCGCCGACGCCATAAAACGCAGCGTGTCCGAAATGCACCATCCCGCCGAATCCCATAATCAGGTTCAGGCTGAGGGCGAATAATCCGGCAATCAACATCTCGGAGGCTAACGCCGCCTGAAATGGCGACAGAATCACGCCGAGTAATATCAAGATGACGGCTGATAGGGGGAGGATATATTTTCGCATTGTTAGCGTTCCGCCTTCCCCAACAATCCCCACGGGCGGACGACCAGAATCAGCGCCATGACCGCGAACGGTAACGCTTGAGCAAACCCCGCCGTCACTGGGAACAGCGTCCCCAATGAGACGACCACGCCAATCAATATTGACGCGATAAGTGCGCCCGTGAAGCTGCCCAACCCGCCAATTACAACCACGGCGAAACATTGGACAATAATCTCAGAATCCATTTGCAGGCTGACCGAGGCCCGCCCCGCAATCAGAACGCCGCCGAGTCCGGCCAGCCAACACCCCAGCGCGAATACCGCCGTATAAATCTGTCGGGTATCGATCCCCAACGCGCCCAACACCTCGGCATTATCGACGGCGGCGCGGATTAGCCGCCCCCAGCGCGTATAGCGCAGCAGGCCGCCCAATCCGATGGCGATGGCGGGGCCAATCACCAACAAAAGTAGGTTATAGACCGCGAATCGCCGGTCTAGGATTTTGACCGTGCCGGACAAAAGTTCTGGCAGGGTCAGGCGCAGAATCTCACCGCCCCAGAAAATCCGCACCGCGTCGGCGATGATGAGCGTCAGGCCGTAGGTGAGGAGCAGTTGCAGCAGGTGTTCGCGCTGATAGATGCGCCGGAACAGACCCATTTCCAACAGTGCGCCGATGAACGCTACGACCAGCGGGGCGATGAGTAAGGCGCCAAAAAATCCGACGCTCTGGTTGGCTAACCACGCGCCGATACTGGTCGCGATGAACGCGCCGAGCATATACAGACTTCCGTGGGCGAAATTAATCACGCGCAGCACCCCGAAAATCAGCGACAGGCCGGATGCGACGATGAACAGAATCATCCCCGACGACACCCCGACCAGCGCTTGAATCAAGACGGTTTCAACTGGCATTTTTGCCTATTATTTCTCGTTACCCTCGTAGGGACGCGCTTCTGCGCGTCCGCTGCTTGAATGCCAAAACGGACGGCAAGAATGCCGTCCCTACAATATTCCGGTGATTCCGTAGGGGCGACCCGGTCTGAACTTAACTCACGCCGACTGAGGCATTGAGTCCCTACAATATTCCGGTGATTCCGTAGGGGCGACCCACGGGTCGCCCACCATCGTATTTCCGTAAATTGCTATTTGGACGGATTATTGCGCGTCGGCTCTTAGTGCTTCGACTTCCTCGCACGAGAACCAGACATCCTCGGCGGCGACTTTCACCACATCGGTCATGATCGGATAGCCGTACTCGGTGTCTTGAGTCGAGACGCCCAGATAGTCCGGCGCGTTCGCCATGTGGTCACAGGCGCGGATGGTCAATTCGCCGCGCAGCGATGTATAGGTCAAATCGTCAAAGGCGGCGGCTACTGCGTCACCGTCTGTCGTGCCAGCCAACTCAACGGCGGCCTTGAGCGCGTATACCGCATCATAGGTCAAAATGCCCCAGTCGGACGGGTATTCGCCATCCATTTTTTCGAGGTGTTTCTCGATGAAGGCTTCCATCTGCGGGGTATCAATCGCGTAGAACGGGGCGCGGCTGAATCCATACACGCCGTCGGGCAATTCTGAACCGATAGCCTTCAAGAAGTCGGTATCGAGCAGGCCAATCAGGGCGGAATCTTCTAGCAAGCCCAACGGGGCGGCCTGTTGAACGAACGTCACCAATTGGTCGCCCCATAAGCTGGTATAGACGGCCTCCGGCGCGACGGCCTGAATCGCACTGATGAACGGCGACAGGTCGCGCTCACCGAGGGCGGGCCACTGTTCGGTCACGAACGCGGCAGACTCGTTTAGCGCCACGGTCTCGGTGCTGAAGGCGGCGAAATGGTCACGCCCATACGCATAGTCTGGGCCGATGCCCGCCCATTGGGTATAGCCCAACTCAGTCATATAGCGGGCAGCCGAACGGCCTTCCATATAGGTGTTGGGGATGACCTGTACCAGATAGGGGTGGCCTTGTGTGGTGGTTAGCGCATACGAGTTGGAGGTGTGGAAGGCGATGGGGATTTTATATTCCTTCGCCACGGCGCTGACGGCCAGCGCCACGCTGCTGCTGGTCGGCCCAAGCAATAGTTCTACGCCGTCTTCCAAAATCATTTGGCGGGCGATAGTGGCGCCGACATCGGCTTTCAATTGGGAGTCACGGACGATGAATTCCACGGGGCGACCTAGAATCCCACCAGCGGCGTTGATTTCTTCAACAGCGATTTCCAACCCGGCAATTTGTGACACCGAGAACAGGTAGCCGACGCCGGACTGGTCAGCGACGAAGCCGATTTTCAGAGGCTTTACATCATCTTGGGCAGCGAGCGAGAGGCTGAATAGCGAGGTGAGGGCGAGCAGCAGTATAGCGCGGTAAAGTTGACGCATTTAGTTGTCCTCCTGTGGACAAATAACATAAAACATTTCGATTCTACCATGCCGACAACCGTTTTGGGAAAATTTAACATGATGAAGAATGTGCTAATGGAGAACCGCAACAAAAATGGCATGAGTACAACCAGCGTTTGTGTCATCTCAAATAGCGGGCGGGCAAGCCTCGCCCCTACGAAAATCCCCAATGATGTGCATCATGCTAGTTCTATTCAGGTTCTTCATAAGGCAATTGCCCAGACTCTTAAACCCCTGTATATGATAACGGGGCGTGGCGCACCACACCCCGTGGGTGATGATTAGTTCCTGAATCCGTCTGGCGCGGCGGGTAAGTCAAACGGATTTGCGCCGTCACGGGTGGTTTGTTCACTAAGACTCGGGAATCTCAACGATGGCGCGGCTGAGACGCTCAGGAACAGATTGTCGATGCGGATGCGACCTTTTGACGTGCCGGGGTTCAGGACAACCACAACCTTTTTCACAGCGCGGGTAAGTTTCACTGTCCCAATCAGAGTCGTATAGTCATACGTCCCGGTTGGGATGGTCAGCGTCGCTACGTCGCGGGTATTGTTATCGAAGGTGACGTTCAGGATGATCTTCTTTGACCCCGGCCCGACTTTCAAACCCTCGACATCTGCGGTCAGGGTTAAGACGTTACCAGCCGTCCCCCATACAGGATTATTGATGAACTGCTTGACGGTACGCGCCTTGGGGGCAACATTCGAACTATTGAACTGAAACACACACGACCCACTAGTGCGCGTAATCGGTTTGGCCGGTTTGTCGCAAATACGCTTGTCGTCTGCTAAGGCGCTGAGGCTGGTTTTCCAATTGACGGGATATTTGGCCGGGCTGCCCGCCGTCTCAAAACTGGGATTTTTCAGCAGATTTTCTGGCCCCGGACTATACACCACCACGCCGGTAAGGTTATCCCAGTTGGGAATATTGATGAAGAAGCTGTTATCTGGCCGGATGATGAATTTCGCGCCTAAAAATTCACTTGCGGATGTGCCAAGTAGTGCGTTGGCGGAAGTCATCTCACCGATGGTCGGGGCTGTGCCGCTGCCGCGCCGAATCGCGCCCGCATTGCCGATGCCGCCGTTGTCCCAACCGGAGGCATAGACAATGAAATCGCCGTTGGGCAACAGAAAAACTTGGCCTACTTCATCGCCTATATGACTGCTGACAATCGAATTTGTCGCGTCGAAGCCGCCGATTGTCGGGATTTCGCCATCTGCCCATCGAATCGCGCCGCTGTAGGGCGTCGTCCCGCCATTAGACCACCACGTCGCTTGGATGAGGTAATGACCATTGGGCAAAGCTATTACGCCGTGCAGTCCCACTTGCTCGGATTGGTAGGAGCCAACCACCGAGTTGGTTTCATCGACAATGCCAGTTGTTCCGGTATTCCCATCGCCCCATGTGATTGCGCCGTGAGAGGTGTTGTCGCCATAGCCCCATGCGATTGACCGCACGACATAATTCCCATTGGACAACGCTGTGATGCCAGCGTTGCCAATTAAGGCGTCGTTGAACCCACCGGTTAATGAATTTGTAGCGCTGACTGTGCCTTGAAAACCAGCCGTGCCGTTGACCCATGTCGCTGCGCCCGCCCGTGTGATAGCGCCATTGTTCCACTCAACGGAAGTGACCACATAATTCCCGTTGGTCAGTTCGTAGATTTGACTTCCTACTTTATCGTTGGCTTGTGTGCCGACCAGTGAATTTGTTGCGCTAATGGCGCCAACGAAGCCGGTTGTCCCGTTCATAAAGGTGACTGCGCCGACATCTGCGATACCCGTATCGGGGTTATCCCATTTGCTCGTCGCAATCGCAAAATTACCGTTACGCAGAGCCACGCCTCTGAACCCTAATTCATCGTTGGCGGTGCTTCCATACAGGGCATTGCTGGTGCTGACCACACCTTTGGGGCAGCCAGTTGTGCCGCTGCACCAGACCACTGCACCCGTGTTGACCACTCCACCATTGTCCCAGAAGGCAGACGCGGCCACGAAATTCCCATTGCTTAAAAGGTAAATCTGGTCGCCCCAAAGATCGAAGGCTGTCGAGCCGACCAGCGCGTTCGATGGGCTAACCGTGCCTGTGCAGCCGATTGTCCCATCACACCAAACCACCGCCCCCACGTTGAACGCCGCGCCATTATCCCAACTCGTATATCTCATGATGTAATTGCCATTAGAGAGTACGATTGCGCCGCTGCTGCCATTCATATCTTGGCTGGTCGTGCCGGTCAACGAATTGGTCGTGCTGACCGCCCCTGTGCAGCCGGTTTCACCGTTGCACCATGTCGAAGCACCGACATTCTGGACAGTCGGGTTGCTCCACCATGTCGCGTGAGTAACATAATTGCCATTGAGGGGTAGCGCTGTCACATACGAGCCAATCCAGTCTCCAGAGGTTGACCCGACCAGTGAGTTACTGGCGCTGATGGTGCCAATACAGCCTGTATTTCCACGACAAAATGTCGCCGCGCCGAATCCGCCGTTCCAGAATATCGACTGTACGACGTAATCCCCATCACTGAGGACAGCAACGCCGTTTGTACCCACTCTATCATCAAGGGTTGACCCCACCAGCGCATTACCCGCACTGATTACGCCCGCGCACCCCGTCGCGCCGCACCATCTGACCGCGCCGACATTGGCTGTTGCGCCGTTGTCCCAGTTGGGGAATACCCCGACATAGCGCCCGTCGGTCAGTGCGACAACCATCACGGATGTGCCGTCGTTGACCGTGCTACCGACCATTGAGTTAGATTCACTGACCGTAGCATTACGGGTGCTTTCGTTATATGGGATGCACGTATTACCGTTGACCCATGTGACCGCCCCGACGCTGGTATTTGAACCGTTACCCCACAGTTGGGACACCACCACATAATTCCCATTAGACAAGACTTTGACGCTTAACCCGACCTTGTGGTCTGTGCTTGCGCCAACCAGTGAGTTGGTCTCATCGACCACAACACCACCGGCTTGATATTCGGCAGGGGTGAGGCATGTGACCGCGCCGCGCCCGCCGCCCCATTGGTAGGATGCAATCACGAGGTTGCCACTGGGTAAAACGAACATCCCGCTAGAGCCGATGCGATCTACGACAGTTTGACCGAGGATTGAGGTCGCCGGATTGATCGGCCCCACAGTGGGGTCGTCAGCGTTGGTGATGGTTGTCCACGATAAGAGGCAGAAGATGAGTGTGATGATAACCGTAAATTTCTTTGACATACGATGTCCTTTCGGGACTCAATGGGGGATGTTTATATAATCCGTCCGCGCTGAGGGATGGCTTCTCTTGGTACTTTTATAAGGGTTACAGTAAGGTGATTATAAACCAATAAATCAAGTTATTTCAAATAGATTTTGTTGATACTGTAATTTCCCATGAGTTGTGGACTGAAATAATAATGAGTTGCTTTGACAATGACGTTTGACATCTCGATCCCCTACGTTGGTCAAATAATTGAGATATATAGTGTAGGTTTTGGTATAATGGTCTTATTCGTTGATGAGGTTGGGTTTTTTGATGCACACAAGTCGTGGTGTTTGGATAGGAATTCTAGCATTATGTGGCGTTATGCTTATGGTGATACCCGGTGCAGCAGCGCAGCCGACTATAACGATAGGTAAAATTCTATATACGGCAGTCGGCTCGGATTCCACGATTAACCGTATTGTCGTGATAGATGATGATGGTACGGATGGTCGCGTGGTCACTGAGGGGCGGGCATCATGGGCGCAAGGCTGGTCGCCAGATGGTAAATCATTTTTGATGACGGAACTCATTGCTGACCGTACACAGCTTTTCCGCGTTAATGTTCGCACGGGCAAAACCATCCAATTGACCTCTGGCGAGTCCAGCTATTTTCGCGCATCGTGGTCGCCTACTGGCGATTGGATTGCAGTTACCCAAGTCGACTCGCAAGGTGAACGCTTGGTTTTGCTGTCGCCAGATGGGTCACTGGCGCGGGTTTTGGTGGCTGGGCAAGTTATTTTCGGCGCGTGGTCGCCAGACGGGTCGCACGTAATTTTCAGCGACGCTGAGCATGTATTGTGGCTGATGGATATCACAACGCTGGCCGCTGCCCGCATCCCTCTGGAGGGTTTTTTAGGTGATGATGTCCGCGTAAGCGATTGGCGTGACAGCCGAATCGCCTTCACCGTCAGCCAGACCCAGAATGACCGGATTTATACCGCTAATCTTGATGGTTCGGACATCCAGCGCGCCGCCCCGAATGAGCAGGCCGCGCATTATGCGCTAGATTGGTCATCGGATGGGGCGCGGTTTGTGTTCGTCTCCGCGCATGACCCGTTGGCAGATGGGATTTATAGCGCCGACTCGACTGGGTTTGATGTGCGTCGGATTCCGCTTGATTTCCCCCCTCATCCGGCCACGGACATCGCCTATTGGACGCCGAATGCGGCTACAGTCCAGCCATTTTCTGTCCCTGTCGGTATGACATGGACGACCTTTGGTGCAGAACCGCTGGTTGATGCGAGTAATCCAATAAGCGCCGCTCAACACACGCTGGAACTCTTGTTATCTGGAACGCTGGATACCGACCCCGGATGGGTCTGCCCTGAATTCTTAGAAGTCTATTTGGGGATTTCAGAAGCGGCTAGAGGCGAGTTTGCCGACCTTGACCTCAGTGATGTGAACTTCACACTGGTCGGTCAGGCGGACGGCGTAGCCGAAATTTCGTTGAGTGGGACGATGCACCTACGGGTAGCGGGAGCGCGGCGCAGTTTCCCTGCATCCTTGATTCCCGTCGAAATAAACCCCATCACCACCCTCTATCTGTATGATGCAGGTCGTTGGATGTTATGTACGCCGCTTTAACCCGCCGAAAGGGAGATTACGGAATGATGTGGATGAGCAGACGGACGCTGGTTGTGGCGCTTCTGATGATTTTGATAGGGGTGTTTTCGGCTGAGGCGCAGCCGCAGACAGACCCCCCTCCCTATGAATTGGTTGATGTCATAGGGCAGATTAATCTAGGGCAGACGGCCTTCAATACGGTTGGGGCTAGGCGTGGGATGCACCTCGGTGGCGTGCATGTCCACTCTTATGGGAGTGGCTCAAAGGCGTTTTATGTCTATGATTCTGGCAATAGCCGCATCCTCGCTTTCCGCGATCCTGACTTCCAATTGGGGTTAGACCTACCTGACCTCATTTTTGGTCAGGATGACTTTGGCGTGACCAGCGCGTGTAATGGCGATAACAATAGCATTACCGTGCCACCTACCGCACGGACGCTGTGTCTGAATCGCGGGGCGCACGCTGTTAGCCAAGAGGAGGAGCCGCGCCGTTCCTCTATGGCAACGGATACCAATGGTAATTTTTATGTGATAGATCAATACAATAACCGCCTATTGATGTTCCGCGACCCATTCGGCGCAGACCCCGGTGAGGGAGATACCACCGCCGACCAAGTGTGGGGACAACCGGATTTCACCTCAAAGGTGTGTAATCGCGGCACTGGCATCCCCGGAGCTGGGGGCGTATTGTCGTCAAGTAGCCTATGCACCACCAATACCGTCTCAAACTCCATCGACGTATTCTTCATCACATCACTTGTGATGGATTCTTGGCAAAACCTTTGGGTGACGGACATCATCAATAATCGGGTGCTGCGCTTCCCGCACGACCCCGTTACTGGATTGCCGCGCCTGACGGCGGACATCGTGCTGGGACAGTCGAGTATGACCAGCTATGGCTTTGCTTCCTTCTATGGCTGCAATCTGCTACCAGCGGGACAAGGGTTTTGCCAATTGATTTCGTTACAAATCAACCCTGCCACAGGTCAATTGTTTGTGGTTCAGTATTATGAAGGTCCCCGTATTACGGTCTATACGCCCAATACCAATACGCAGAGTCCCACGGCTTTTAGCTTTTTACGCACGATTGGGCAAGGGACGTTGCTTTATCCGGGATCTATTGTGTTTTTGGACGCTACGCGCTTCATCATTGAAGATGAACTATCGTCTTTCAATGATGTTCTGAGAGTGTTCTCGGCAACTACAGGGCTGTTGCTCAAGACTATGACCTCTTCTCATGTGGTGGGAAGCTCGCCTGATGGCGCGATTAACTTTAGAGAAATTCAGGGCGAAATGTCGCTTGTGGGCAATACGCTGTATATGACCGAGCAAGGACAGCATAACAGCCTGTTGGCATTTGACATCACGCAACTCGATACCCTTAACCAGATTGTCTATACAGGGGAAATGCTGGGTGGCGAAAATTACGTCCTGAATACTGTCACCGGCTTAGGGTTAACTTCTCCGTTCGGCATAACCATCAGCCAAAAGCATAGACAGATTTTTGTCAGCGATGGATACCGTGTGTTGGTCTGGAATATGAATGGCGTATCTTATACTGGGCGTCCCGCCGATTATGTGATTGGTCAGCCGACCCTGTTTACCAATCGCCCAACCACCAGCGGCTCATTTGTTTTCCGCGCAAAAGTAGGTGGTTTGGCAGTAGATGATGTGAACGATAAAGTATGGGTCTCGCGGGATGAGGAGTTCTTCGCCTTTAACCTCCCAATTAGCGCAAATTCTCCGCTTCCGAATCGGTCATTTTTGTCTCGAATCCCGCACATACCCTCCATTGTTGGTAATCTGCCAGTACGGGGAGAATCCCAAAACTTAGCTTTCAGTGTCGGTGCGTTGATGTTCAACCCAGTTGACCAGACGTTATGGCTGATTGATACCAACAAAAGTCGCGCTGCACAAGTCATCAATCCCTATACAATACCATTGGTAAATCTGATTGTTGGGCAGAACACTATCGACGGGGTCGGTTGCAACCGAGGAGTCTACAGCGCTCCTTCGGCCAAAACCTTGTGTTTTCCGGCGAGTGGGGCATTTGACCGGCATGGCAACCTATATATCGCGGAAGGGGTCTTTGAAGGACGTGCCGACATGCCGGGTAATAAGCGGATTGTCGAGTACGATAAGGCCACCATTGACGCCGCAGCACAGGTAGGCTTATTGGCCGAACCCGCCGCAGACCGTGTATATTCTGTGCCGAATTTCACAACATCTCCGCTCAATGAAGCACCTTCCAGTTTTCAGTGCCTAGAAAACTTGCCCTGCAACCCGATTGCATTGGCGCTTGATCCATGGGGTCGGATGGTGGTCATGTCCGATGCCTACTATAACGAACAATATAAGCGCATCTATCTCTACCGTAACCCGTTACTAAATGCGGGGTATGTCCAACATAATTTCGCGCTTGGCGACCTTCGGTTGCCGTATGCGGTAGGACAGGGCGGTTTTGCGATATTTTCATGGTCAGGGAAATTGTTCACCCAAGATCATACATGGAACCGTGTTCTGGTCTCTAATATCAACATGCCCAATACAGTTTCGGTTTCTACACGGGCAATTGCCGTTGAAGAAGGCAACCAAATCGCAACCTATACGTTGCGACTGGATGTTCAGCCGATTTCCAACGTCACAATCCTCCCAGCCAATAACGGACAGACACTCATCTCTCCAACTGAGGTGATTTTTACCCCCGAAACTTGGAATACCGCCCAGACGATTACGGTAACAGCGATTGACGATACGAAGTATGAAGACATACATACCGATCTTATAACGCATAGCATCAGCAGTAATGACCGAACCTACGATAATATCAGAGTCGACTCGGTTGATGTGACTATCACCGACAACGACGATCTATTAAGCGCACTTGGAGAGGTGGTGAACGGGACGTTTGAATTTGGTGAACCATCCCCTGTCGGATGGACGGCCACCACGCCCGGCACGAGTGGGGTAGTTTGCAGGCGCACAGCTGGCCTCTCCGGCAGTTGTGCGCTGAAACTGCTAGGCGCACGCTCGTCCCCCATTTTCAGTCAGTCTTTGGCTAACGTGCCGGAAGTCGGGCAGATTGCCACCCTCTCGGTCTGGGCAAAGTGGAATCTCATCCGGCAGGGTGGGGGAGTTCGACTTCAGTTAACCTATGCCGATGGTACAAAAGGTATGGCGGTGGTCAATTTTCCGACCAAGCCCGCCTCGCGGGCAGTCTATCAGAATTGGGTGGCGAGTGTGACTGTGACGCAGCAAGTGGTCTCAGCGAAGGTCATGGCCTATTATGCCAACATTAGCGGCGTACTCTGGCTGGATGATGTGTCTGTAAACTATAGTACGTCGTCCGTGCGTCAGAACCCAGATGGAGGCGAACCGTTGACTCTACCGCCAGCCCCACCAGATGGTTTCAGGGGCAATAACTAGCCGCAGAACAAAAAAATCCCCAGAGTGTTAAACTCTGGGGATTTATGGTAGACCGATGGATAGGGTTAGTAGCCGCGGTCTAGGCTGTTCAGATGTAAAATGGCTTGCGCCGTCTTACAGCTTCTTGACCTTAACCGCAGACGGACCCTTGGGGCCGTTTTCGATTTCAAACTGAACGCGCTGACCCTCAGCCAAGCTACGGAAGCCGGGAGAATCGATAGCGGATTGGTGTACGAAGACATCCTTGCCGCCGTTTTCAGGGGTGATAAAACCGAACCCCTTTTGGTCATTAAACCACTTGACCGTACCTTTGAATTGCTCAGCCATTTTGACCGTGACTCCAAAAACCAACAACTTATAACAAGCTGGCGTACAGCAACAACGCCA
>DAOTTP010000333.1:0-33700 GCA_034437835.1 Anaerolineae bacterium
GCTGGACGGCCAAACAGGGTGGCGGCGCAAGTCCAATCTATGGCAAGGCGACCAAGGCCCTGCCCGCCAAACTGCAACCGACCTTCATCGGTAAACTCATCCGTGATTACTTTTTTGTCGATGAAAAACCGTTGGGTGAGCGCAATTCCAAGTGGGTACAAAATGATTACGTCAAGTTCATCCGGTTTGGGCAGTGGCGCATCGAGCAGACTGGTCACGGCTTACTCGCCTTCATAACCGATAACAGCTATTTGGATAGTCCGACCTTTCGCGGGATGCGCCAACACCTGATGCACACCTTCAGCGATATTTACATCATCGACTTGCACGGCAACAGCAACAAAAAAGAACAGACTCCCGACGGCGGGGTTGACCAGAACGTGTTCGACATTCAGCAAGGCGTGGCGATTGCGATTTTCGTCAAAGAAAAGGGCAAAACCGGTTCGGCGACGGTGCATCATGCCGAGTTGTGGGGCAAGCGGGCGGAGAAATACGCCGCGTTGCAAGCCAACGACCTCCAAACCATGCCGTGGAAGACCGTGCAGCCCCAAGCCCCGTTTTATCTGTTCAGCCCACAAAATCTTGATTTGAATGCGGAATATCAGACGGGTTGGAGCGTCAAAGATGTTTTCACTATAAATGTACTTGGTTTTCAAACACATAGAGATGGTGTTGCAATTGCCTATGATGAATTGACGTTAAAAACGCAAATCAAAACATATCTAAAAACTGATACCGATAAGAATGCTTGGACTGAATACGCCCATCAGGTAGCGTATCGCCCATTTGATAATCGATGGGCTTATATGCACAAGTCCGTAATAGATAGACCTCGCCCTGAATTAGTACAAAGTGTCTTAGGAAAAGAGAATTTATGTCTGAACACGATGCGTCAGACAAAAATGACCTCATGGCAACATGCGCTGGTTTCAGATAAACCTGCTCCGGCAGTATACATTGAAATCAAAGACGGCTCATCGGTATTTCCCCTATATGTTTACCCTAACAAACAGATGTTCGATAAAGAAAATAATAATGGAAGTGGGTGGCCGTTGAGCGATAAAGGCCGCCGCCCAAATCTGAACCCCATATTTGTAAGTGAATTGGCGACGAAGGTGGGTTTGACCTTCATCCCTGAAGGGACGGGCGATTTAACCGCTACCTTTGGGCCAGAGGATATTTTCGCCTATGCCTATGCGGTGCTGCACAACCCAACCTACCGTGACCGTTATAGCGAATTTCTCAAAATGGACTTTCCACGCCTACCTCTGACCAGCGATGTCGCACGCTTTAAGGCGCTGGTCGGTTACGGGGCGGAACTGGTCAAGCTTCACCTGATGACGCATCCCGCGCTTGTAACCATCATCACGACGTACCCCATTCAAGGGGATAATATCGTCGCCAAAAGTTACCCCAAATATACCGAGGAGGATGGGCGGGTATGGGTTAACGCCAAACAATATGTCGCGGGCGTGCAACCAGAAGTGTGGGAATTCCAAGTTGGGGGGTATCAAGTCTTGCACAAATGGCTGAAAGATCGGCGAGAGCGTGTTTTGACCTATGACGACATCAAGCATTATCAGCGCGTGGTGGTCGCTTTAAGCGAAACCATCCGCGTCATGGACGCCATTGATGAGGCTATCCCCGTCTGGCCGATGGTATAAAGGCAACCTCACCCCAACCCCTCTCCATCGGAAAGGGGCTTTTGATTCGGGGAGATGTAAAACCGTCCTTACGTGATTTCTCATCTCATCACTCAGGACTCATCACTAATCACTGCTTTTTACATCCGGTCTGGGGCGGACATGCCCATCAGTATCAGGACGCGGTTGAAGGCGACATGGGCGGCCTTGTAGAAGCGCAAGCGGGCGGCGGCGATATCCATGTCTACGCCGTCACCGAACACGCGCAGTCGGTCATATAGCGTGTGGAAGGCCGAGGCGAGGTCGTGAGCGTAAAAGGCGATACGGTGCGGCTCAAAACTCTCTGCTGAGTAGCGAATCTCATCACCCAGCGTCAGCACGCGCCGCACAAACGACAGCGATTCGACATCTAAGAGGCTCATATTCGCGTCGGCGTCGGTGAAGCCGCGTAACTCGGCCTCACGCAGAATCCCCGCACAACGCACATAAGCGTATTGGATGTAATAGACCGGATTATCGGTGGACTGGCGCACCGCGAGGTCGAGGTCAAAGTCGAGACGGCTGTTAGCACTCCGCGCCAGCAGCATATAGCGTACCGCGTCGGAACTGGTCTGCTCGATGAGGTCGTCTAGCGTCTCATAGTCGCCACGCCGCGTACTCATCTTGACCTCTTTGCCGGCGCGAATCAGGCGGACGAATTGCATGATGATGACGTGGATTTTGTCGGCGTCGCCGTCTAAGGCACGCACGCCGTATTTGACGACCTGATGCTCGGTGAAATGGTCTGCGCCCAAGACGTTGACTAGCAAGTCGAATCCCCGCGCCAGTTTGTTCATGTGATAGGCGATGTCCGGCAGAGTATAAGTGGCCGTGCCGTCTGATCGCAACACAACGCGGTCTTCGGTGTCGCCAAAGCGGGTGCTGCGGAACCAATGGGCGGGCGCGATTTTAGCGTTTTGCGCTTTGATTTCGTCGGTTTCGGTCTCGCGCACCGAGCCGGTGTAAATCAGGTCACGCGCTTGCAAGGCTTTTAGCGTCGCGTCTACCGAGCCATCGTCATACAAGGTGTTTTCGTTGAAAAAGTTGTCATGCTTGATTTGGATACGCGCCAACGTCTGCTGAATCATCAGGAACATCTTCTGTTCGGCGTATTCCTTAAAGATTTGCCAATCTTCTTCGACCAGCGTGTTACCTTTTTCGCTCACCAACAACTCGGCAAATTCCTTGAGATATTCGCCCTGATAGAACGTACCTTCTTCTTTGGGCAGTTCTGCCGGGAGTCCGAGGGCTTGGAGGTAGCGGATTTTCATGCTGTTGCCGAGGTTACGCATCTGCGCCCCGGCGTTGTTGAAATAATATTCGCGCTGGACGGTATATCCGGCGGCTTCTAGCACACGCGCCATCGTGTCACCGACGATTGCGCCGCGACTACGCCCGATATGCAACGGGCCAGTCGGATTGGCGCTGACGAACTCGACTTGGGCGCTTTTGCCCGCACCGAGGCTGATAACGCCCAGCTTATCGCCCGCGCCCGCGATATTGGCGACTTGGGCGCGTAGCCAATCTGGGTTGAGCCGGAAATTGACGAACCCCGGCGGCGCGACCTCTACAGCGGCCAAGAACGGCGACGGTTCGAGGTGCTTGGCGATGGCTTGAGCGATGTCCAGCGGCTTGAGGCCGATGGTCTTGCTGACGGCCAGCGCGCCCGCGTAGGCATAATCGCCCATTTCGGGGCGGTTGGGCGGCTTGATTTCGACAGGCGGGAGGGTGAAAGCGGGTAAATCACCGGCGGCTTGCGCGGCACGCACGGCGGATTCAATCAAAGTTGCGTGGGCTTTAAGTAGCGATTCCACGGGTTGACCTCATGATGGGTGACGAATGACAGCATAGAGGTGGATTGTATCAGAAAGGGGGTGGGTTTAGGGGGTGGTCTTATGATACGTCGGGGTCGCCCGCGATGGCGTAGAGCAAGACGCCGATGGACGAGATGAAGAAACTGCCGATAATCCCAGCAATTTGAAGTTTGCCAATCACGACATCCCCGGCAGTGATTGCGCCATTACTGCCGAATCCCAACACATCAGCGAGGCCGCACATCGAGGCGAACACGATGCCGGTCAAACCCAAGCGTGAGCCAATTTGTTGGGCGAGGTTGGACGGGACGGTGGTGTAGTAGATGAACTTAACGTACAGCAACCCGCCCATCACCAGCAGGCCGAAGCCAATCAGAATCAAGACCAACTGTACCAAGCCGACCCCCGGAGTTGGTGGACGCCCGACCACGCCGGGGAACAGCCCCATCACCAGCAGGACAAACCCCAACGCGCCAAGCACAATCCCAAACTGCGCGACGCGCACCATATTTTACTAACCTTTATTGACTGATAGGGGGGCGGAGCACGCTGCGCCCCTACGAAAATCCTGATCTCACGGGTATTACACGCCCAATTTACGGGCGACTTTTAGCAGGCCGCTGACGCTTTTGCCGTCGATGAGCGTGCCGTCCATCACCCACGCGATGGCTTGCGCCAATGGGACGCGCTTGACCTCGATAAATTCGTCCGCATCCGCCGCCAACCGTGATTCGATTAAATCGGTGGCGAAAAACAGGTGGATGAACTCAGTGGTATAGCCGGGGGCGACGAACAGCCCACCCAACGACTCTAATTTTCCGGGGCGATAGCCGGTTTCCTCTTGCAACTCGCGGACGGCGCATACAGCTGGGTCTTCACCCGGCTTCAACGTCCCCGCTGGAATCTCGAACATGATTTGGTCTGCGGCCAGCCGGTATTGGCGCACCAGCAGCACATTCCCATCCCCATCCAGCGGCACAATCGCCACCGCGCCGGGGTGGATGACGCGCTCCCGGATGGATGTTTCGCCATCCGGGAGGGTTATATCATGCAGGTCTAGCGAGATGATCCGCCCGCTGTACAGGTGTTGGGTCTTGGTGATGATTTCGCGCATATCCGATTACCGTAGGCGCAGTTCTTGGTGGTAATAGATGCGGTCTGGGTCGCTGATTTTGTCTGAGTTCAGCGCGAGGATGTCGCGGATTAGGACGTTGCATTTCATCGAGATGCCGAACAATGTCTCGTATTGTTCAACGATATAGATGTCACCGCACACGCCGCCGACGCCGATGGCCGTCCCAACCGCGTTGGGGTCGTTCACGCTCACACCAGAAGAAACGGTATTGAAGCCGTCCGATGTCCCCTGACCGCAATTCGGGATTTGGATTTGCTGCCCAATGCTAATCAGGGCGGGGTTAGCGATGCCGTTGTAATTGGCGATGGTTTGGTAGCCGACGCCGTATTGGAGGCCGATACGGAACAGGTTTTGGCCTGCCGTGACGACATGCGTACAGTCTGACCCAACTGGCTGAACCAATTGCGTGGTGGCCGTGGGTTGGAAGAATTCCGGCGTCGGCGTCAGGCTGGGCAGCAGCAACGGCGCTTCTGCGCTTTGTGTCAACGAAAAGACTGCCTGAGTCGCGGCAGCCACATCCAACGTGACTTGTAAGATAACTGGGTCGATGGTCACATCTAGCTGCGCCACAGCGGTGATTTGCGCGTCCATCGTCGCAAACGCATCTGCGGTGGCTTGGGCGGCTAATAATGCCGCGTCCGGGGTGGTCGTGATAACAACGGTGGTAATCTGCGGCTCCGGCGTCGGTAGGACGGTTGTTTCCGTCGCGGTGGGCGTCAGGGTCGGCAGATTTTGAGCGACGGCAGTCGCGGGGATTTCCTCGGTGCTGGCACGCAGCAAGCATCCGCTGGAAAGCAGGCCAATCGCCCCCATACAAATGGCGATACTTAGGTTTCGCAAAAATTTAGGCAACATACCGTCATACTCCCGGCGGTGATTGTGCAGCAAGCATAACGTATTATATAGCGTACCGTGCGCTTTGCCTAATTCATTTGGCGGGCGCGTGGAAAATTCAAAGGGAGAACTTGAAATGCGCGCTGTCCTAGCCCTGTTGTGCCTGTTAAGTCTGGCCGCATGTGAGGCGGTATTCGGGCCAGAGCCTACCCTTACGCCCACCCCACTTTACCCCGAATTGCGACCCAGCCCCTCGCCTGACATCCGTTATCCCACCGAAATTTCCGGCGACATCCCGATGGGCGACGGCATCACGATTCCGGTTGTGGCGGGTTTGCCCGCACAGTCCGGAGTCGCCACCGAAATCGCTCTCCCAGAGATTTCTCTCCCCAGCCTGATTACGGTAACACTGCGCGATGGAAGCTTCCTAAATGCCGAGGTGTATGCCGGACAGACCGGCAGGCCGGGGATTCTGTTGGTCGGTTCGACGTTTGAGGACTGGGGCGGCGTGCCGGTCACATTGCGCGACCTCGGTTATACGGTTTTGACGGTACAGGGCGGGGTTAGCCTAAACGCGCTCAACCTGTCCGCCATGCTCGACATGCTCTCGGTGCAACCGAATCTTGACCCGACGCGGTTGCTGGTGATGGGCGTGGAGGACGGTGCGACGATGGCGCTGGTCGGTTGCGCGTCAGACTCGCGTTGTATCGGCGCAGTGGTCATCAGCCCTGTATCGCAGGAGACCTTGACCGCAGCCGCCCGTGCGATGGGGCCGCGCCCAGCCTTGTTTGCCGCCAGTAGTGAGGACGGCGACTCGCTGGCGGTGGCGGAGGCCGCCCGTCAAGCCGCCCAAAACGCCTTGCTCCAACCGTTTGAGAGGGCGGGGCGCGGAGCGCAAATCCTCAGCACCCGCCCAGATTTTGTCCGCCTATTGGGTGATTGGCTCGCCGAGGTCAGTGGTCAATAATCATTCAGTGATGAGGCATGGTCACGCCGTGATAACCAAATGATTATCGGGATGAGGTTTGGGTATAATCAAACCAACATTTGATCGGGATGCAGACGGAGAAAAGTCATGATTGAGACGCCGCAAAATTTCCGCCACCGCTACGCCATCGCCGTGCGCTATGGGGATATGGACACGCTCGGCCATGTTAATAACGCCAAATATCTGACCTATATCGAACAGGCGCGTATCGAATATGTGCGTGAGTTGGGGATGTGGGACGGCAAAACGTCGCAGTATGGAATCATCATGGCGCGGGCGGTAGTCGATTATAAATCCCCGGTCACGATGGATGACGGCGAGGCCATCATCTTTAGCCGCACGGCGCGGATAGGCAACAAGAGTTTTGATATGGAGCATTGGGTGATGGTGGAGCGTGACGGTCAGGCGGTATTGGCGGCCACTGCTGGTATTGTCGGGGTGGCGTTCGATTACCTGTCTAACGAGACCATCGTCGTCCCCGACGCATGGCGCGAGAAAATCACGGATTACGAAACGCAAAGACAAGGCTAAAGGGACGCCCTTCTGGGCGTCCGTTTGCGGTGAAAATAGGACGGCAAGAATGCCGTCCCTACATTCGCTATCATTACACAAAGTCTGAATACGAGCCAAGTCCTGAGATAGGTTAAACCTAAACTCAGGACTCGCGACTCATCACTCCGTTAGTAGTACAACTCGAAGCCGTAGTCCTCGCTGCTGAAATTGAAACCAGAGCCGCCGTCAATGTCGATGAACGCCCGTACCGTCACTGGCACTGTTCCGGTGAGTCCTTTCGGGAACGCGCCATAGGGGAGGTGAATCCAGTAATCCGTCCATTCGCTGGAGTCATACTGCGGGGTGACGACTTCTTGCACGGTCAAGTTACCGCTGGGGTCGCAGTAGTAGTCATCGAATGATTTGTCACACTGAACCTTAGACCCGTCCTCGAAGTAGAAGAACAGCGCCACGCGCACTCCTGTATCTTTTGCGCCCTCGGCGGTGAACTTGAGATAGGTACGGAGGCCGCTATCGGTGCTGTGGTCGCCGGTGGTATCGAACTCTTGACTCTCGATGTTGATACTGAAATCCGCCGTCGTCGTCGAAGGATTACTGCTGCTGCCGCCGCCAAAATCGATGATGAAGGGTTCAGCTGCGCTTGGGTTTTCTAATGAGCCAGCACCATTGAGGCCGACATTGGCCTGTGCGGTGAAGTTCACCTCTCCCTGCAACCCATCTGGGAAACCGCTGTAGGGAATCCAGAACCAGTAATCCTCCCAGATGGTGTCGTCAAACGACGGGACAAGCACGGTCTGGACGGTGATTCCGTTGTCCACGCCGCAATAATCCGCCGACATATTCGCACAACTCAACGGGCTACCGTCCGCGTTGTAGAAGAATATGGCCGCACGCACTTCTTGATCTCGGTAGCCGATGGCATGGACTTGGGTATGCACTTTGATGCCTGATTCGCCCCCGTCTTCCGCCGCGACATCGTATTCGATGCTGCTGATAGTGACGGCTACACTCTGCGTGACGATGGCCGGGGCGGTATCCCCGACGGGGTAGGTCAGGGTGATGGGGGCATTGATGGTCTGGCTTCTGACCGATGCAAGCTCTTCGTTATCGCAGTCGCGCATCGAAATGTCATAGTCGCCGGGGTCAACATTAAAGGTGACGCTCTGGCCGGTGGCGAGGCTGCGCTCGCCCAATTGGTCTCCGCCCCAGTCACTAGACGTGATGGGCGAGATATAGACGAAGCAGATGGCTGTCTTGTCGGTGTTTTGAATGGTCAAACTGGCCGATGCGGTGGTAGTGGCTGTGCCGCTCTCATAGGCTGCAAGCACGGTCTCTACGGCGATGAACGGCAAGACGCCGCCCAAACGCCCTAGCGTGCGCTCCTCACTGCGTACCATGGTCGGGATGCCGAGGAATTGACCTAGCCCATTGACGACCAAGCCGCCAGAATTGCCGGGGGATATTTCTGCGTCGGTGCGATACCACGCTGGGACGCGGCGCTCGAACAGGTTGGCGTTTTCGACGCTGGTGATTGACCCTTGTGTGACAATCAGATAACCGTCGCCGACGCCGGGGTAGCCAAAGACCCAAATGCGCTCGCCTAAAACAGCTTCACGGGCGGCATCTTGAAGGGCGGGCAGGTTCAAACTCCCCGCGCTAATCGGGTTGCCGCGTGGGTCACGATCAATCTGCAAAATCGAAAAGTCGATGTCGTGGAAGTCTTGTACGATGCTGGCAAAACCGATGGGGGTGGGGAGTTCACCGACTTCGGTGGTGCTGTAAACGAGGAATTCATCGCCGCCTTCGATGACGTGATGGTTGGTATAAATCAGGCCAGATGGGTCAACAATCGTGCCAGAACCGGTAGATTGCGCTTGCCCGCCGCTAAAATTTTCGATATAGACCACCGACTCCGAGATGCGGGCGATGTCCGCCGCCGTCAAGCCACTATTGCCTTGCGCGGCTGCGGTACTGCCTATCGCCAAAACCAAAATGACCAATGCCATAAAACTCAAAAAGCCGCGCCTCATGATTCCCCCCGATAGTTGTGTCTTGTCTCAAATATCCTAGAGAAGATTATGACACAAGTTTTGGTTTGTGCGACGATTGTTTATGCCGTCTTGGGGCAATTTCAATAGATTTGCCCGATCAGCGGATATATAGGGTGAGCGCTCATACCTGAAAGGTCATGACTTGGACGACCAACAAGCCGCGTCGAATTGCCGGAATAACGATTTCATATAAGGGACGGGGCGGCTCATGAGGCCGCCCGGTGGGTAATACCTAAAAAGTTTCTAAGCGAAATAATCGCGATGGGTTATTCTAATTTACACTACAGTGAAAATCAGAGGCATTGCAATGCTCAAAATTCATGAGTTCGCCCAGCAAGCGGGCGTAACCACTCGTTTATTACGGTATTATGACTCACTTGGGCTGTTCAAACCGGCGGCGGTAGACCGTGACAGCAGTTATCGCTATTACACGCTTGAACAATTAGAGATGCTTCATCGCATTATGGCGTTGCGAGGGCTGGGCTTACCGCTTCAGCAAATCGCCGACATCATAACTTTGGCATTACCAACTGCCGACCTTGCCAGCATTTTACACGCGCAACAAATCCATCTCGAAAACAGCATCGCTCGTGACCTCTCACGGTTAAAAGAGGCACAAGCCCGCCTTGAGGCGCTGACCACCCCAATCCCGTATCAAGATGTCGTGATAAAGTTATTGCCACTGGGGAAAGGGTTGCGTGTGTGTGCCGAACTGGGCGCAGAAGAGAATATACCAGACTTGTTCGCCCAAATTTCACACGCGCTCTATACCCATCACTTGTATAAGCGAGTTGAATCCATCATCGGGATTTATCCACGCCATGCGATGTTAGTACAGCCCGTGACTTTCCCTTTCCCATTTGAAGCGGTATACATCATGCCCATCGCCCGCCTAAAATCCATCTCGTTAAGCGGCGGGCGACAACTTGAACCGTTTGAATCCACGGCTGTGATACAGGCCGCGTGCGTCTTACACATTGGCTCGTACCAAACCTTATTCGACTCGTATCGCGGCGTGTTCAATTACCTCAAAACCTATGGACATCGTATTACCGGCGCGCCGCGTGAGGTATATTTACGCGGGCAAACCGCGTCTGGTCAGCCGATGACCGAAATCCAAATCCCCATCGCCTCTCAGGGGAGTTTGCCAGAGAATGTGCCGACGTAAATATTTGTCCCGCCCATGCTGCCGCCTTCGATGTACAGATAAAATGTCCCGTCGTGATACGTCGACGCTGTCCACCAAAAACCAGAACTGCGTGGAATGGTATCCGACAACCACACCGAGGCTGCCGCTGATTGCCATGTCACTCCATCGGCGCTGGTTGCATACCCGATAGACATGCGTGAATCACCCCCGCCATAGGGTGCGGTGCGATACAACATCACCCACCCATCGTCGGTCTGATGGACGTTTGGTTGATTCACAAATGTCTCGCCATCAATACCACGCAGAATCGGGTCGCTCAATGCAAAAGCGGGGTCAGTGGTTGTTTCATCATTGTATTTTTCCCACACAATACCATCGGGTGATGTCGCCATGCCGATTCCAGAAAAAGCGCGGTCACGGTTGTTCGTCGCGCCATAATACATGGCATATCCGCCCTCAGTCTTGATCACACGCGGCCCGACCAAACCCAAATCATCCCATGTTCCCGCCTCACCCGGCGACAGCACTGGCTCTGCATCCACCGTCCAAGGCCCAAGCGGGGTTTCAGCGGTTGCGCGTCCAATGAAATTCCGTGCTTTAGACGTCTTATTTTCCCACGTATAGAAATACAGCACCCATGTCCCATCCTCCGCGACCAGCAAACTAGAGGCTAAGGCCGCCAACCCTGCATAGGGGACTTCGGCGGTGGTCAAAACCGGTTGTCTCGATTCTTCTTGCCATGTGATACCGTCCTCAGAGGTCAAGTAACCCATCTGAACGACATCCGGCCAATTTTGAAACCCATTGCGAATCATGTGAAACTTGCCGTCGTGAAAGGCAACTGCACCCGGATCGGTGAATCGTCCATCCCAATCAGACGACTTCGGGCTGTGACGAATCACCGGTTCGTTTTGTACCAAGGTGAATAAAGCTGAGTCTGCCTCTTCCTCTTGTGCCGATACGCCCAAAATACCTGCCAATAACAACCCACTCACCATCAAAAATACCCGTCCAACGTGTTTCATCGTGCTTTCTCCTCGAAAAAATAAGACGATAACCCCAGTCTAAACGTTGACGCGACGGCAAAGTCAAGCGGTTTGTTGACGACTCATCACCCATCACTTTTTTAACGCTTGGGCATTGTGTACAATTGAATCGATGTTTGATAGATGTACTTGTATGGAGGATTAACCCTTGCGTATCGTTACCTTTACGCGCAGCACGCCCGATACCGCCGCGAAGGTGGAAGTCGGCGCGGACGGCGCAGTGACATGGGGCGGGACGGCCACCGTCGTCAACCCGTGGGATGAATATTCGCTCGAAGAAGCCATTTTGCAAGCCGCCAAAGCGGGCGGCAAGTCGGCGGTGATTGCTGTCGGCGCGGCCATACACGATGATTCGCTCAAGCACGCGCTGGCGATGGGCTTGGATGAAGCCTATCGCATCGAGGACGCCGGTCTGGAAGCCACCGACAGCTTATCGTATGCGACGGCTGCCGCCGCCGCTGTCAATAAGTTGGGCGATGCCAAGCTGGTGATTTTCGGTAAGGAATCGGTGGACGTGGGGACGGACAGCCACATCATCCAGACCGCTCGCAAGCTGGGTTGGGCGATGGTGAGCTATGTGTCCAAAATCCTCAGCATCGACTACGCCAGCGGCGCCGTCAAAGTTGAGCGGTTGGTCGAGGGCGGCAAACAAGTCGTCACGGCGCCGCTTCCGGTGGTGTTGAGCGTGATGAAGGGCATCAACGAGCCGCGCTACCCGACCTTTATGGGCATCCGCAAGGCGGCGAAGGCCGTCGTCCCGGTCTGGTCGTTGGCCGACCTCGGACTGAGCGCACTCGCCAAGAAAACCCAAGTCCTGCGCTTCAAGAATCTACCCGCCAAAAGTGTCGAAGTTGAAATGCTGACCGGTGAGCCGGAACAAGTTGCGGCCAAACTGGTCGATAAATTGCTTGCAGAGAAGGTGCTGTAACCCCATGAGCGCGATTTTAGTTTGGATTGAAACATTTGACGGGGCTGCCCGCACGACCAGTTGGGAAGCCTTGGGCGCGGCTAAATCCCTCGCCACAGGGTTGGGGCAGCCGGTAATCGCTGTCGTGATGGGCAAGAACGCCGCCGCCGTCGGGGCGCAAGCCGTGGCGCACGGCGCGAGCAAGGCGATTGTCTCTGAGGACGCGACGCTAGAGCCGTTTCGCCTAGAGCCATACGCGGCGCTGCTCACCAGTTTGGTTAAGGAACACACGCCCTCGGCAGTGGTCGCCGTAGCGACGGGCGCTGGGCGTGAGTTATTGGCCGCCAGCGCCGCCGATACCGATAGCGCGATGTTGAGCGATGCGATTGAACTCAGCATCGTGGACGGCAAAATCAACGCGGTTCGCCCGGTGTACGCCGGTAAGATTTTGAGCGATGCCGTCGCTGAAGGCACAGCCTTTGTGACCGTGCGCGGACGCGCCTTCCAACCGGCGACGGATACCGGCGCGGCGGGTGAAGTCGTCAGCGTTGCGCCGGTTTTGGCTGAGAGCGCCGTGGCGGTCAAAATTGAAGGATTCGAGGCCGAAGTCGGTTCTGTGAATCTGGGCGACGCCGCAATCATTGTCAGCGGCGGGCGTGGGATTGCCAATAACCCGAAGGATGCTCCGGGCGGGACGGATAAGGCCGATGTCTGGAAAGCACAAGACGGGTTTGAGACCTTGCTCAAGCCATTGGCCGATGTTTTGGGCGGGGCTGTCGGCGCGAGTCGCGCCGCCGTAGACGCGGGCTATATCAGCTACGCGCACCAAGTCGGGCAGACCGGCAAGACCGTCGCGCCAGATTTGTATATCGCGGCTGCGATTAGCGGCGCGATTCAACATCAGGCCGGTATGCGGAACAGTAAGGTGATTGTCGCCATCAACAAGGACGGCGACGCCCCGATTTTCAAACTGGCGCGCTATGGCATCGTCGGCGACATCTATAAGGTGATTCCGGCGATTACCGCTGAACTCAAGAAGCGGTTAGGGAAGTAAGGCGACCTATTATGGCCGTCTGATTCCTGCGTTTTAGGGCGACCCATTGGGTCGCCCTAAAACGCAGGTTTTGTAGGGACAGCATTTTGCCGTCCGACGCAAAAAATTACGCCGGTCTTTCCGCCGTTGGGATGTCCTCCCAGCGGCGGTTTTGCATGTCACGCGGGGAGAGTACCGGCGCGGCGCTGGTATTCCACGGCACGCTGAGGGTCGAATCATCCCACGCCACGCCGCGCTCATCTGAGCCGTCGCCATAAGTGTTGTTGACGATATACGTCAGCGTGCAGTCGGTTAGCGCATAGAACCCGTGCGCCACCCCAATCGGGATGAACAATCCGGCTGCGACATCGGCGCTGAGTTCGAGCGTGTGAGTCTTGAGATAGCTGGGCGAGTTGGGGCGCAAATCGGCCAGCCCGACGCGAATCGTCCCTTTGGTCACAATCCAATAATCGACCTGATGAAAGTGATAATGCAGCCCGCGCAATACTCCGGCGGCGCTGTCTGAGCGATTGGTCTGGAATTTCGCCCAACTGACCTGTGGAAACCATTCGGCGCGGAAGGTCTCGGCGAATTGGCCTCGGTCATCTTTGAAGGCGCGTAGCGGCGTATACAGCACGTCTGCGATGGCGTCGATGGGTTGGGTTGGGCTGGTCATAAAAAACCTCAGTGATGAGTGATGAATGATGAGAAAAATGCGCCTCATGCCTGTTCATCATACCGCAACCAGATGGGATGCTCCACTGTATCCATTGACGGATTTACCGTAGGGACAAGGCAAGCCCCTTATCCATTTACTTTGTGCGCCCCTTACGGATTCCAGTTCTGCTCAAATGGGGGATGCAACGTTACCAAGTATGTTGCGTATAATGAGACGCAGATGAAAACCTATCCCAACCCAAAGGAGTCCACCCCAATGACAGCGATGGTAGAAGTACGCGGGCTGAAGAAAACCTTCAACCGTTCAGATGGGACGCCCGTTCACGCGGTCAAAGGCGTGACGTTTGACATTAATAAAGGCGAGATTTTCAGTTTATTGGGGCCGAACGGGGCGGGCAAATCAACCACCATCGGCATGATTTCTGGGTTGGTCACGCCCAGCGAAGGCGAGGCGCGTATCGGCGGATTCTCCATCACCAAACAGGCGATGCAGGCTAAGACGCTGATTGGGGTCGTCCCGCAAGACATCGCGCTTTACCCGCAACTGTCCCCGCGCCAAAATCTTGATTTTTTTGGGCGGATGTATGGACTCGGCGGGGCGGAACTTAAGAAGGGGATTGATGAAGTCATCGAGTTCATCGACCTCAAAGACCGCCAGAATGACCGCATCGACACGTTCAGCGGTGGCATGAAACGGCGCGTCAACATCGGCGTCGGGCTGTTGCACAAGCCGCAGTTGGTCTATATGGATGAGCCGACGGTGGGCGTTGACCCGCAGAGCCGCCGCCGTATCCTTGATACGGTGTTCCGTATGCGCGATGAATACAATATGACCGTGCTATACACCACCCACTTGATGGAAGAATCGCAGGAATTGAGTGACCGCGTGGCGATTATTGACCACGGCGAGATTATCGCGATGGGGACGCAAGTCGAGTTGATGGCACAGGCGGGTGAGGAAGACCGCCTCGTGTTGATTGTGACCGGAAACGCGCCAGAGTCGCTCATCACGACGTTGGGCGCGGTGGCTGGTGTGACCAAAGCCGTCCGTGAGCCAGCGGTAGAGGACGCAGATGAAACCCGCATCAGCATTTATGCCAAGAGCGGGCGCACGACTTTGCCGGATGTCCTACGCGCTGCGAACGGATCTAACGCGACGGTATCCTCGGTCACAGTGAAAGAACCTGACCTCGAAACCTTGTTCCTGAACCTGACCGGGCGGGCGTTGAGGGACTAATGATAACCTTACGGAAAATCCTAACGATTGCGTGGAAGGACGTGCGGCGCACCTTCACGGACCGTAATCTGATGTTGATTATGCTGGCCGCGCCGCTGGCGATTTCGACCATCATCGGTGTTACGTTCGGCGGCGTCGCGCAGGGCGCAGCGCCTGTTACCGATATTCCAGTCGCGGTGGTGAATCTTGATGAAGGGACGGGCGGCACAAACTACGGCAACATCGTAACTGGAATCCTCGCACCACTCCCGTCTGATGAAACTGGCGCGGATCCGCTTGAGCAGACCGGAAATTTTAACCTTGATGCGCTGACTGATTCGGGCATTGAGGCACAAAATTTTGTTTGCCCTCAATCTGCCGAAGTCACATCTGGCGGGGCGATGCAAACCAGCGACGCATCTTTGGATGAATTGCTGGAAGGGGTGCGCGTCACGACTCCAGAAGAGGCACGGGCGGGGGTTGAGTCTGGACTGTATGCCGTCGCGGTCATCATTCCTGCCACCTTCTCAGCCGATGTGGGCTACACGCCGACTGACCAGACGCTGACTCCGACCACCATTGAGGTGTATGCCGACCCCAATAAGCCGATTGCGACCAGCATCGTCCGCTCGATTGTTGAGCAGGTGGCAGTGCGCCTTTCTACCGGTAATGTCACGCTTAGTTCTGTGCTGACGCCCGTGATACCGCCCGCCAACCCCAACCCGTTATTGATTTTGTCGGTGGCGGGAAGCCAAGCCTTTGCTCAGGGGATTTCCTGCACCTTTGAAGGGGTTGGTAGCCCAATTTTAATAGACCAACAGACGGTAGAAGGCGACGAATTTGTGTTCAATCCGCTGGTTGTGATTGGCAGCGCACAAGCCATCTTCTTCGCCTTGTTCACCGCCAATGGCAGCGCCAGCGGCACGATTGACGAGCGTAAAAACGGGACGCTGCAACGTATGGCGATTACCCCGACGCCGCTGGTCGCTATCTTGACCGGCAAGTTGCTCTCGACCTTCCTGAACGTGCTGTTTCAACTGTTCTTCTTGATGGTCGCGCTGACGTTGGTCAATACGTTGATTTACGGGCGACTCGAGTTCATCTGGGGCAGTAATATCCCGCTGGTGCTGTTCATGCTGTTCACGATTGCGCTAGGGACAACTGGCTTGGGCGCGATTACGGCTGCTGCTTCACGCAACTCAGAACAGGCCAATACTTTTGGCTCGATTATCGCCATTTTCAGCGCGGTCTTGGGCGGGGCATTCGGCTTCCAACTGGGCGGCGGATTCCAATACCTGTCGGTGGTGTATTGGGGGTCGAACGCCTTCAACAAGCTGGCAAATGGCAACAACGACGTATTGCTGAACGCGCTGGTCTTGACGTTGTTCGGCGCAGTGACGTTCGGCATCGCCTTCGTGATTTTCGCCCGCCGACTGAAGGATTGAGGGTAAGGTAGACGATGAATAAAGTCATAGCAATCGCGCTGAATGAACTGCGCGTGCAATTGAAACAACCGGCGACGCTGGTGTTGATGGTGATACTCCCGGCGGCGCTGATTTTCGTCATTGGACTCGCCAATGGGCAGGGTTTGGGCGGCAAGGTGGCTGTCCGGTCTATCAGGGTTGATGTGGTAGATAACGACCAATCGCCAGACTCGGCCTCGTTGTTAGAGTCGATGCGGGCGCTCGATTCGGCATTGGTGTTGTGTCCGATGGATGATGGAAAACCCCTCGGCGATAGCGGCGCAACGGCGAATTGTCGTTATGCAGAGGGGAAAACTGCGCTGGTTGAAGCGGATTATGCCCAACGCCTAAACGATAATGTCACAACCGCTTATATCGAAATTCCGGCGGGATTGGGCGCTGCATTGGCGGCTAATCAAGAAGTGACGCTGATTTTCCGCAGCGCCGATGATACACCCGGCGACAATAGCGTGATGCAGTCGGTGAACGCCGCCGCGCAGCGGCTTGCTGGTGTGAGTATTGCGCGTCGCCTCGCCATCAATATCGCTGCTGAGACGATGGATGGCGACACGACCTATGTCGATGCTGCCAGCGCCCATGCCGCTGAACTGTGGGCGTCTAACCCCATCGGCATCAACTATCAACTCGCGCCCGGAGAAACCACCCAGACCGCGCCGGGATTCCAACAGAGCGTCCCCGGCATGGGCAGTATGTATGTCATGTCGACGGTTTTCGCGGGGGCGGTCATCCTGATTAGCGAGCGTAAGACGATGACGCTCCAGCGCCTAGCGACCATGCCGGTCACGCCGTCGCAAATCATCGGCGGAAAGTTGTTGGCGCGATTCTTGTTGGGGATGTTGCAATACGCCATCGCCTTCAGCGTCGGCATCATTTTGGGGCAGCTTTCGGGGGTGTCCTTTGGGAATAATCCGCTGGCGCTGATTTTCGTGGCGGCCTCGTTCACGCTGTGCATGAGCGGCATGACGTTGTTCTTCGCCACGGTAGTTAAGACCGATGAGCAGGCGGCCAGTCTTGCCACTTTACTCAGCCTGACACTTGCGCCGATTGGCGGGGCGTGGTGGTCGCTGGAGTTGGAGTTCATCCCCGACTTTATGCGCTCATTGAGCTACATCTCGCCGTTCCGGTACGCGATGGACGGGTTTATGTCGGTCATCCGGCACAATGGTGGCTTCGCGGAGATTTTGCCGAGTTGCGCGATTTTAATCGCGGCGGGCGGGGTGTTTTTCTTCTTCGCCACCCGGCGATTCAAGGTGGCGTAACAATATCATAAAAGTAGGGCGACCCATGGGTCGCCCCTACAAAACCCATCGATAATTTGTCTTGCCTTACAATTCGCCGATAATCTGCGTTGTCCTACGAAATCCGCTAATCCGCTGATAATCTGTAGGGGCGACCCGCCGGGTCGCCCTTTTGTTGAATACAGAAAACCATCTGATTTACGGTAAATCATGGGCATGGTATGCCCCACAATTATTTGAACGATTCGACGGCTTGTTTTACTTCTGCGTCGGTCAATTCAAAGGCGCGTTGAATCATCTTGAGGGCGTCTCGCTCGCTAGGGTGAATCACCCCGTCCGAGGTCGAGACGGCCACCGCCATCCCGAGCGCGTACATGCGTTTTTCATGCGTGTCTAAGGCTTGTGCCGCCAGCCGCAGGCGATACTGTGCGCCCTCGTCGTAAATCTTTTGGGCGCAGGCGTAGCACAAATCAGTCAATTCTTTGCGAGTCATCCCCCCTAGTGTCGGGTGATTCTCTAGGTAGGACACCACCGCCATCTGGACGACGTGTAGCTCGACTTCCTTTACCATGCCGTCCGCAATCGCCAGCAGCATCATGGTTTCGATATAGGCATGAAGTTCCGCATCACTGACCGGGCCGCCCGGTGCGCTTATCCCCATAACGTGTGTCCCCCTTACATAATTTGCTGACCAAACAGGCTTGCCACCAAGTCTACCGCAATATCCGCTGTCCGGTTACGCTCATCTAGTACTGGATTCACTTCTACGATGTCCACCGTGCGGACTTTGCCACTGTCGCTCAAAATCTCCATCAGCAAGTGTGCCTCGCGGTAGGTCAAGCCGCCGTTAACCGGCGTCCCCACCCCCGGCGCAAACGACGGGTCGCAGCCGTCGAGGTCAAGGCTGATGTGCAGAAAGTCATAATCGGCGAACCAGTCCAAAATCTGATGCGCGACTCGGAACATGCCCAACTCATCGACATCCCGCATGGTATACGGCATGATGCCGATTTTGGAGACGCGATTCTTCTCCTCGGTGTCCAGATTCCGCAGCCCGACCATCGCCACATCACGCGGCTTGAGTTTGGGCGCTGGGCCGCCAATATTGATGAGCGAGGATGCGCCGTCTCCCAACAGGGCGGCCACGCTCATGCCGTGGATATTGCCAGATGGCGAGCTGAGCGGCGTGTTCATATCGGCGTGGGCGTCCACCCACAATACCCCGACCTTGCCCATCTGACTCACTGCGCTGACCGTGCCGATGCTCAAGCTGTGGTCGCCGCCGAGGAAGATGCCGTATTCACCGGGTTTCAACGTTGTCTTAATCAGGTCGTAGGTGTCCTGACAGACCTGAGTCACTTGCGGCAGATAGCGGGCGTTGACATCTAGGCCGTAGGCGTCATCAATGCTGATTTGCTCGACCTGCGGGACGGTCACGTTGCCTGCGTCAGTGGGGGTGTAGCCTAGCTTGCGGAGGCGGTCATATAACCCGGCGTAGCGGATGGCGCTCGGCCCCATATCGACCCCGCGCCGTAGCTGGCCTAAATCCATCGGGATTCCATAAATGCGGACGGTGTTGGTAGGCATAATCAAAAAACATCCTTTGGCATAAAGAGAGTCCTGAGAGACGAGTCCCAAGTCCTGTGAGCATATAGGGGCAAGGAAAAAGGTGCAATGGGGAAGGGCAAAAAAACAGTCCTGAGTCACTCAGGACTCATCACTTGATTTCGATGTCTGTCCAGTTGCCCGTTGGGTTGCCCATCGCGTCTAGGACATCCAATGGAAAAGTTTGGCCGGACTCTTTGCCTAAGCCGAGTCGGTAAAACCCGACGCGCACGCTCGCAATCGACTCGACCTGTGTGCCAGTCAGATTGCCCCATGTGTAGAGGGTATCGCCCGCGCACCAGTTTCGCGCCTGCCAAAATTGCTTGTCCAATTGCCCAATACGATTTCCGGCGGCATCCATCAGATGGACAAAAAACTGCACATCGTGGCCGCGGGATTCATAGAATCGGCGGTCTGGGGCGTCTGGGAGCGACCAACGCAAATAAATCTCGCCATCAGCGAATCCATAGCCGGTCAGCAAGACATCATTGTCAAAGCGGATGGGCGTCGCTAATTCCGTGATAGGGGAGCGAGTCCATGTCGGCGCGACCTCAAAAATCGAGGTGGTATATGGGTTTCTCATCGCACGATTTTCAATCGAGATCGTTTGTACCGCATCGGTGTACAGCGTTGCCAACGATGCGCCAGCGTCGGGCGTGGTAATCACGGTGAACAGGTGATTCGGGAATACGGCATAACCGTCTGAGGGAAGGGCGCGGACGCACGCAGCAACATCGCGCAACATGACCGGCCAGCGGGCGGCCTCGCTATCAAACCAGATGTCCATATCACGGGTCAAAACCACCACATCGTCGGTCTCACGGGGTAAGGAATCGGCAACGCGATTGAGGACGTAGGCTGGCGTGGTATAGCCTGCTGTCCCCGCGCCTTGGAATGAGCCGTGGGTTATGGATTCTCTGAGTGTGCTTATCCAATCCAAGCTCATAAAAAATAAGGCGGTCAGTGTGAATGAGAATAAGACAAAGCGCCGCAGATTTTCTCTGCTCCAAAACGGTCTGTTCTTAAAGATGGGTTTTAGCAGTAGATAGCCCAAAATGGCCGCTATCATGAACATAATCGGCAGAAAATATGACTCAAAACTTACCAGATAGAGAGACATCCAAGCTAAAAGTAAGAGTAACCCACCGCCCAAAATGGCGAAAGGAATAAGGCCGATGAAATAAGTCCATGAGACAAGTTTAGATGGCTTATGCTCATCTGCCGTAGATGGGGTTAGCGCCAAACCGAAAAACAGCGCAAATCCGGGCAATAATGGGATGAAATAATGCGGCCAGACATCGGATAGTATGAGGTCAAAGGCCAACGGCGGCAAAATTAACCAGAGAACGAACGCGCCCCACACCCCCCAGCCGTGACGCCGGAATAACATCCATAGGGCGGTGAGACTCACGGGGATTAAGCTGAGAAGCATCAATGTCGCTGAGAATGTTTTGGTCGTCGTGAAATCATTGGCGGGCAAGAGCCATGTCTTGATGTCGTCACCCGTCAATAAGCGGAACCAATGCACCCACGGTGATAGCCCGCCGTCAAGGTCACGACCTGTGCTTGCCCTGAGCGAATCCCCGATGCGCGTCGGGTCTTGACCGAGGGTTTGGATGATTCCGAGCATGAACGGGGTCAGTACCATCAGCGATATTACCGCGCTGAGGATGAGGCTGCGCCAATGCCAATTTTTGCGCCCCGCGAGGATGACCCACCCGAACAGTGGGACGAGCGCCCACGCCGCAAAGTGAATCTGCATCCCCCATAGCATGACCGGCACGGTCAGGACTTGCGCCCAGCGTTTGCCGTCACGGAATCCGAGTTGGGCGAATAAGAGCGACAGCAGTAAAAACGGCGTGACATAATCTTGCGCCCAGAGTTTGCGGCTGTACATGATTGCCCACGGGTTGACCGCGTAAATCAAGGTGGTGAGCATCGCCGCCGGAAACCCAAACTGACGGAGCGTCAGGATATACAGCAGCGCCACGCCCACCAGATTCAGCAAAATTACCCAACTGGTGACGAATACCGGGTCATTTGAGAACCAGAACGGCGGCAGAACCGTGTAGACGGTCTGGGGCGGGTTGGGGATTCCCACCGATGAGACGATGCCCTGTAACGGGAAGGTTTGACCGTCGGCCATCTCTTGCGCCAACATGCCAACCATCGCTTCATCGTGATAGAACTCAACAGCGTCGAGGCGATATAAACGCATTGCCGCTGCCAGAATCACTACCAGCAGTAAGCCAACCCATTGACGACGGCGCATGAGCAACTAAACCAGCCCGAATTCTTCCGCAGTACACACGCGCAACACCCGCGCCAATTCATGGCCGATGTGGTGCGCGCTGCCGTCAATCACCAGCTTGAGTGGCCCATTGAACGGGGCGCGTTCCGCTAAGGTGAAACTTGCGCCGGTCTTGAGGCCGAGTGTGTCCAGATACTTGAGGACGCTTTCATCGTGGCTGTTCACACGGCTGACCATCAGGTTAGCGCCTTCATCAACGTCGGTTAATGGACGGTCAATCACGCGGGGCATCACCCCGTCACGACTGGGGATTGGCTCACCGTGCGGGCAGCGGCTCGGATTGCCGGCCATATCGGCCATGCGCTCGACCAGCATGTCGCTAACCGTCCCGCCCAGCGAATCGGCGGCCTCGTGGACTTCGTGCCAGCCAAAACTCATCACATCGGTTAAGAAACGCTCGACGATGCGGTGACGGCGGATATTTTTCAGTGCTTCTTTCACGCCGGAGTCGGTCAGGCGGACGCCTTTATACGGCTCGTGGTCAAGATAACCCGCGTCCCGTAGGCGCTGTACCATGCGCGTGACCGCCGGGTCAGACACATGTAAGACTTTCGCCAGCGCGGAGGTTGAGATGTGTTGAGTCTCACCTTGATAATACGCCAACCGATAGGCTTCGGCCAGATATTCCTGCATGGCGGGGCTAAGGGACATGAGCTAACTTCCTGCGCGATACGATTAAAAACTAAACTTCTCATAAATATACGTTGATGTACTTATTATTTGCAATAGGTTAAATCGGCAAAAAACGATAAATTGTCGCTTTCTAAGATGATTCGTATGAGGTACTCAAATGTGTGGTGAAGTGCGGGAACGTAAAGGGCGCAGCACGCTACGCCCTACAGAATATCCCATAGTATGGGCGACTCGTCGGGTCGCCCCGCCATCACGGATAGGGGTTTACTCCGCGCCTAACACGATGGTTTTGTCGCCGATGATGAAGGTCAACGGGGCGTCGCCGGTCAGCTTGAGGCTGAAGGTCTGCTCAACCGTGAATTCCCGTGCAATCATCGTACAGGCTGTGTCGGCTGGCAAGACGCGAGCGACCTTCACGGTGTAGGTGTTATCGACGTGCATCCCCAACACGATTTGAATGGGGAAATCACACCCGTCAGTTATGCCGGTGACATTGATGATGATGGTCGGGTCACTGTCTGCAACCATCTTCACCCAGCCTACATTGGCCGTCTCGACGCCCATAGTCTGGATGGCGAACGGGTATGACCCGGCGGTATCTGTCGTGACGGTGTTGTGCGGCACATTGAACCCATTGACCGACAGCGCATAGAACATCCCTGACCCGACGGCGATTTCGCTGGTCTCATCTATCGCAAGGCACGATGCGTTGATGGGGATGATGTTATAGGCGTCCAACATCATCTGGCCTTCTTGATCCCAAACCCCATACAGGCGGGTGATGGGCAAGGCGCAACCGTCGGTCTGATGAATACTGATGGTGATGTCCGCGCTGTCATCGTCACGCTGGTTCAACGTCACGGTTTGGATATCGAGGTCTGAGCGCACCCAATATTCGTTCAGCAATGGGGCGGGGGCTTGTGCGCCGGGAGTATCTTCAATCTGGGTGCGGTCAATGCCGTAAATCTTGCCGTTGATGATGATGACGCTGACGAGCTGCGCGTCGGCATCCAGTTCGAGCAGTGCCGAGGCGTCGATACGTTGCTCATAGGTAGACATCACTTGCGGACACATCGCATCAACCGGCAGTTCGCGGTAAATATCGACGAACCACGCCGCGCCGACCTGTTCAGTCACGACGGTCATCTCAATGCAGCCGTCCGATAAGCCGCCCGTGACGACCAAGACCAGCCCGCCGTCGTCGCCAATCACGACTTCAGCCGTGTCCGGGGTGGGGTAAAGGCGCTGCACCGGGCCGCCGGGTTTTGCCTCTTGAGCCTGTGAGACTCCCGCGATGGCCAGCAGCATCAGGCAGACGAACAATAGTTTTTGACGCATGGTATGGTTCTCCATAAAGGTAGGTATGATAGTAAGACGACGTTCAATGCAGACGTGTTCCATTGTGCTGTGATTTCAAAAAACATTGGCTCATGTTCAAATCGAGTGGTGTAGGGACGGCATTCTTGCCGTCCGTTTTCTGAATAGGCGAACGCACAGAAGGGCGTTTTTACAGCGGTAGTCACTTCAAGATGAAGTGCGGCAAAAAGCATCGAATTTGGTAAAATCTGTGCGCTTAATCTAAATTGTGACGGAAATCTTCTCATGGGTAAATTCCTGATTTACGAAATCAATACGCGGGTGTGGTTGAACACGCTCAGCCGCAAGCACGGACGCGAAATCACGCTGGCAAACATCCCTGATAGCGTCGTGCGCGAATTGGCTGGCCTAAACGTCGATGCCATCTGGCTGATGGGGGTCTGGGCGCGCAGCCGGCTGGGGATTGCGGGCGCGTTGAAATATAAACATGAATATGTCGGGGCGTTGCCAGACATCACCGACGCGGACATCATCGGCTCGGCCTACGCGATTGGGGCGTATGAGGTCGCAGACGAGGCGGGTGGGCGTGAGGGATTGGCCGCGTTCCGGGCGCAACTTCAAGCCCATAAGCTCAAGCTGATTCTGGACTATGTGCCGAATCACGTTGCGATGGATCATCCGTGGGTGACGGGTGTATTCGGATTGTGTGTGCGCGGGGACGCTGAACTGCGGAAGTCCCAGCCGGGCGACTTTTTTGAGTCTGTCGGGGCAGATGACGCCCTCATCTATACGGCGCATGGGCGCGACCCCAACTTCCCGCCGTGGAACGATACCGCCCAAATCAATGCGTGGTCGCCGGTTATGCGCCAAACCACCATCGACATGCTGAACGACATCGCCTCACAGTGCGACGGCGTGCGCTGTGATATGGCGATGCTGATGATGAACGACATCTTCCAGCGCACATGGGGTCGGCTGATGGAGGAGCAGCACATCGCCCGCCCAGAGCAGGAATTCTGGCCGCAAATCATCGGCGGGGTACGCGAGAAATCGCCTGAGTTCATCTTTATGGCGGAAGCCTATTGGGATTTGGAATTTCAGCTTCAGCAGCAAGGATTTGACTATACCTACGACAAACGGCTGTATGACCGGCTACGCGACGAACAACCCGCCGAGTTGAAAACTCATCTCAAATCCGATGTCGGTTTTCAGGCGGCCAGCGTCCGTTTTATCGAAAATCACGATGAACCTCGCGCTATCGAAACCTTTAAGCCAGAAGCCAAGCATAAGATGGCCGCCATCGTCGCTTTGACCACCCCCGGCGCGGTCTTGCTACACGATGGGCAATTCACCGGGCGGCGGATTAAACTGCCGGTGCAAATCACCCGCGAGATGGACGAGCCGGAAGACAACAAGCTGCAATCCTTTTATGCCGACTTGTTGCGCGAGGTGCGCCAGCCAGAATATGACGGCAAGTGGCAACTGTTGGAGGTTCAGGGCAATCTGTTGGCGTATGTGTGGATGACGCCTAAATCGGCGCGGCTCATCATCACCAACTTGACCGGCCAACCGTCCGAGGCCGTCGTCCATCTGGGCGGGGCGTTGGCGAGTCGGATGTTGGTCAATGTCATGACCGGGCAAGCGGTACTCCATGCGGGGACGAACCTGCATGTACGACTTGAGGCCTACCAAGCGTCTATATATCAAATCGAATTACAAGCACTGGCCGCCGCGCAACGACCCAACCTCTGGACATCGGTCAGGAAGGCGGTCACAGCCAGCTTGCGCCGGATTTTTGGAGATGGACAAAATGGATAACCCGACCAAAGTACAGACCGCGTGGATGTGGGCAACCGATAACGGCGGCGTGAACGGCGCGAAAATCGACACCGAGCGCAAGATCGTTCAATGGTTTGATGAAATCGGCTGCGCGTGTGATGACAGCACCGATGTCCAGACCTACGCCCAGTTTCGTGAAAATGGGGCGATGTTCACCGACGCCCCTGAGGATGTGATTGAAGAATTGTCGGCGTCTGTCGCGGTGTTGGATAAGGCGTAGGCGCGTTCAAATAACGCATATAGAAATGATGCTGGTGGGCGACCCATGGGTCGCCCCTACAATATTCCGGCGATTTATGAATCGGTTTTTTATCACGTTGCCACGCCTTACATATCGCCGAATTCTTTGAACAGGAGCAGATTATTTAGCGTGTGAATACCGCGAAACTCTTTTTGTGCGGCGGCTGATGCCTCACCAGATGCAAATGCCCATTCCCAGTTATATGCCCAGTATCCATCCTCATGAATTGTATTGACTAGGTAGTCAATATTTTGTGGAATCACGTTTTCATACCTTGAGAAGAATGGGGAGTTTTTTGATGATATAAACGACAATGGTGTTAAGCCGTAATCGTCAAAAAATTCTGGTTTAGATTGCACGGTAACTTTGACCATCGAGGTCAATGGCGCTAGAATCGCCGTATATACCGCATTTGGCAAGTTGGGGGTTTCCAGAACTTTGAGGTAAGCAGACAGCAGATAGGTTCCATCTTCTTCATCAATATCTGAATGGTAGTATTCAAGCCTTTCTATGAGCGATTTTGTTAGGCCGACTCTCAATTCCTCTGGGAAAATTTTTGGGTAGTCATAGAGGTAGGCCAGAATTTCGATGCACTGCCCGCCACAAAAATATAGCGTTTCATCAGCATGGTTCCACCACGGGGCATGGGGCGAATCGTCTACATTAGGTGGGACGAGTTGCCACCTTTTACGCTTGGAATCATACGTCTTAATCAAATAATCAGCCGCCTGTTTGACCATGGGGTGATGTGCTGGCGCGTCAATCTCACGAAATTTCTGGAAGGCAAAAATGGTTGCGAGAACCGATGAATCAGCGAGGCGCACATCTGGCTCTAGCGCGTTGCCAAACCCACCGTCCTCATTTTGATAAGCAGCAAGTTCTTGCAGGACATCATTTTTTGAGCCACCCTCAAAATGATAGCGATACAGCGCCTTTTCAAGAGGACGCGCCGCTTGCTTGATGTAGTCGATGCACTTTTGATATTGATCTGTGGATAACATATCGAAGTCCTCTCAGACAGGAATCACGACGCTGTTTCTTTTCACGGGAAATTTCTATGACGGACGCCCAGAAGGGCATCCCTACATAAGCGTCACATCTATTTTGTTTTGTGTATCTATTATACCCTAAATTTATACATTTGTTCTATATCTCTTGTGAACCGTTAAGAACTTATCTGTTTCTGATAAAGTGGTCTGATAACACCCCCTGAATTGGTTGTATGCGTTAAGGCCAATCTGTCAGACAATAAGGACATGCAATAAGTGATGAGGTTTCAGTGATGAGTGATGAGCAACACCTGCTTTCAGTTCATCTCTCATCACAGTGTGAATTGACACGACGAGTAAGCGTTAACCATTGATAATGGTCTGGCTTTACTCATCACTCAGGACTCGCAACTCATCACTCTGCAATTAAGGGGGACGTTATGCTGTTGAATATCCCGGTTGATGTCGATAACACCAAGCCGATTTACCTCCAGATTGCCGACCATGTGACCGCGCTGGCGCAATCAGGGCAATTGGCATCGGGCGTGCGTCTGCCGCCATCTCGTACACTCGCGGAACAGCTGACCGTGCATCGTTCGACCATCGTCAACGCCTATGAAGAACTCAAGGCGCGGGGCGTGGTTGAGGCGCGTCAGGGCAGCGGCAGTACCATCGTTGCCGGGTTACAGGTGCAAAAAGTCCTTGCGCCGCGCAATGTCCAACACCTTGACCACCCTCAATATCTCATGAACATCATGTGGGACACCAACCGCGCTGAGGGGATGCTCTCGCTGGCGTTGGGCGCACCCGCCGATGAATTGATGCCGGTTGAAGATTTCGAGGCGATGCGCGCCCGCGCATTACGCCGTGACCGCGCCCGCGCCTATAACTATGAAGACCCAGCCGGACATGAACCGCTACGCCGCGCCATCGCCGCCGATTTGGGGCGTCACGGCGTACTGGTCAGCCCGGATGATGTGGTCGTGACCTTCGGGGCAGGCGATGCCCTGACGATGGCCGCCCGTTTGTTCGGGCGTACTCCCGACCCAATTTTGACCGAAGCCCCGGCCTATTTCAGCAGCATCCTCAACCTCAAACGTATGGGCTATGACGTGATGGGGTTCAAGCTGGCGCAAGAAGGGCCGGATTGGGAACACCTCAGCGATATGCTCCGTCAGACACAGGTCGCCCGCCCTGACGCTCCGACTCGTCGCCCGCGTTTCGTGATGGTCAACCCTGACCACCAGAATCCGACAGGGCTGCATTGGTCGATGTCAGAGCGCCACAAGTTCGTGCGCTTGGCGAGTGAATTGGACATGCAAATCATCGAGGATGGGGCGTACCGCGACCTGACTTATGATGGTTCGCCACTCGTCCCGCTGCGGGCGCTCGACCCCAGCGTCTTGTACATCGGCACATTCTCTAAGACGCTGATGCCGGGTCTACGGGTCGGCTATGTGGTCGCCAGCGGCCCATTGAGGGAACAATTTATCTCGCTACGCCGGATTGCCTCATGCGGCGGCAGCGGCGTGACGGAAAGGGCGCTGGCCGACTATCTGACCAGCGGGTTATATGAGGCGCACCTGTCGCGGATTCAATCTGAGTACCGCGCCCGCCGCGATGCGATGTCTGATGCGATTAAAGCCTATTTCCCATCAGAGTCCAAGTGGTCATGTCCTAAAGGCGGCTTCTTCACTTGGATTGAACTGCCGCCCGAAGTGCCGGTGATGGAAGTCTTTCGGATGACGATGGAACGCGGAATCGTCGTCGCGCCCGGCACATTGTTCTACCCTGACGAAACTAACCCGCAGAACGCGCTACGCTTGTCGTTTGCACGGCACAACCCCGATACCCTGCGCTACGCCGTCAAGAAAATTGGCGAGTGCATCAATAGCATCATCAAGCACGAAACACGCTAGGAGGCGTATCATCATGAACATTAACAACAGCAGTCTGACCATCGTCTATGTGTCGGAATATGAGCCGCGCCTGATGTCTTGGAGTGGCGGCGAAAATTGGGCGATTTTCCCCACGGATAATCTACCAAAGGCGATGGCGATGAGCGTATTTTACGCCCCGCACGCCGTCGTAGTCGAAGGCGACGCCCCGTGGTTAGACGACGTGCTGGGCGAACTCATCAGCGTGACCGGCGCATCGGCACGCGGGCGCGATGTGATTGTCCGCATCGGCGGCACGCCGTACTATGGCGACGTGCCGGAATTCATCAACCTGATCCATCTGCCGGGTGATGTCTCGCCCGATGCGCTGGCCTATAGCATCAATGCGGCTGTGCAAGGGGCGCGTCTACCGAAGGTTCTGGCGTAGTTTTCCGCCCAAAACGCTGACGAATCACCGCGCCAATCACCTTCAGCCGGAATAACGCTGTCGGCGGCGCATCAAGATTGACGACGTGCAAGAAACTCAGCGCGATGTCTTTGTTGTACGGCAGGGTTTCAATCACCAAGTCCATATACTTCTGAATCAGACGCCCCGCGAAACCGGGGCGTTTGCCTTCGGTGGTCGGGTGGCGGAAGTCTTCGCCGGTAGACATCAACCAAATGACCGAATTTTGCTTGGCGAGGTTGGTTTGGAAGGTGCGCCCGACTCCGGTCAAATCGCCTGTGGATTTTAGGGTCTCATCCATCAGAACCGCGCCCATCGCGGCTGCGGTCATGCCTTGACCATAGATCGGGTTGAAGCCACACACCGCGTCTCCCGTGACGGTGAAACGCTCTGGGAAGCGCGGCATGTTCTCGTAATGCCGCATGACGTTCAGCGTGCGGCGATAGCCCACCACATCGCTCAATGGTTCGGCGGATAAAATCGCCTCATAAACATCAGGCTCTGGCAGGCTCTTGGCGTATTCGATGAAACCAGCCTCGTCGTTGGGCGGATAATCTTCTGCGTAGCCGCCGAGTGAAATCATCCAGACTCCGCCTTCAACTTCAAATATCGCGCCGCCGCGTGTGCCGGGGGCTATGGCGGGCATATAGACAATGTTCCACGGCTTATTGTAGCTGTCAGGTTTCTTATACAGGCGGGTGGCATAGCCGACTTTCGCATCGACCATCGTCTCGCTAGGCGTGCCGTAGCCCAGCCCGTCAAGCCACTCATGCGCTTTGGAACTCCGGCCAGACGCATCAATCACGAAATCGGCGGTCAAGTCATATTCGGCAGCGCTGGGCGTGCGCGGCTTGACCTTGACGCCCAATACGGTCTGGCGCGAGTCATCGGTCAGCAGTGATTGGACTTGTGCGTTTTCGATGAAGGTGATGGTCGGCAAAGTGAGGAGGTGCTTGCGAATCAACCATTCCAACAGCGAACGACTGACGACGGGGGAGGATAGGTCGGTTTCGATGTTTTCCAGCCAACCGCTCCGCGTCAGGGTGCGGACGTTTTTGCCCCAGTTGGCGAATGTGACGCCGTGGGCGCGGAGGTCTGCCTCTAGGCCGGGGATGAGCGACTCCATGATTCTCATGCCGCGAGTCAAGACGTTATGCGGGTGCTTGCCTTGCGGCGTGCCAGCACGCTCATCGGCTGACCGAGGCAGCGAGTCGCGTTCAATGATGGTGACTCGTTGGAAGTGATGGGTCAGGGCGCTGGCGGTCAGCAGACCGGCGATGCTGCCCCCAATCACGATGGCATGTTGACGTGCGGCGGATGTGCTCATGGGCGACGCTCCTCAAAAGGTACTGTTTGTGATATTTAGAACAATACCATGATTTTTGAACTTTGAGTCATTGTTTGCGGCGGGTAGGGACGCTGTTTTTGGCGTCTGTCTGATTGGACAAAACGGACGGCAAGAATGCCGTCCCTACAATCTACCCGTTTGCGGGAAATAAGGATACAGTCTGACGATGAATCGTTCTGTAGGGGCGACCTGTCGGGTCGCCCACCTACCTATCCCTCAATTGGCGCGGCGGACGCTTCTGCGATGCCTGCGGCGGATAATTGATTCAACAAATCGACCAATTTATCGGTGTCCTCATATAGCTCCATCTGAGCGATGCGCCCCCATTTGAGCGTGATGAATTGCGCCACCTCATTAAAGTATGGTTTGCCGTCGGGCGCGGTCAGTTCAACCCTGAATTGGATGGCGACGCGGGTATTGTGCGGTAAACCGGACACCACGATATTTCTCACGGTGAAGCGCAGGCCGGGGAACAGCCGGAATAAGCGCTCGTACCAACGCGAGGCGACGGCGGCAGAATGGCGCGTACCGCCCAGCGCATGTGTCCCAGCGAAATGATGGGTGATGTCTGGCGCGAAACTGGCGACCACTGGTTGGTACTCATGCTGGTTGAGATGGGCGAAACTCTTTTGAACTTGGCGGCGGACAATCATGTGATACATGGCTTTTCCTTTATGTATTTTCAATCTGGGTGATGGTTTCATCCAGCCAGCGCAGATACATTTCCTCATAGAGAACGCCCGCCCGCCGAGTCGCGTCCCATAGCAGCGCGTCAGTCGGTGATGCGCCCATCAGCGCGGCGTTTTCTTGTATATCGGTCAGCGTCCGACCTTGATAGACCAACAGATTTTGGCGGTGTAACTCGCGCTGGAGGCGTAGTTGAGTCAAGAGCGCTGTTTTATCAACCTGACCAGAGAAAAACACCTTCAAGAGCAACGACTCTTTCAACGCTGACATCTCGGTGAGTGGGGTATACAGCCACGCTTGTAACTCGGCGCGCCCCGCCTCTCTGATGGTATATACGCGGCGGTCTGGGCGCTCCTCTTGCGGCTCAACATGCGAGGCAATCGCGCTGTCTGATTCAAGAGTCTTGAGCGTGCGGTAAATTTGACTGAGGTCGGCGTTCCAGAAATTAGCGGTGGAGGTCTCCATCACCCGTTTGAGGTCATAGCCGGTCAAAGCGCGATAGTTTAGGAATCCGAGTAGGGCATATTTCAGCATCTTATATCTGCATCTGCATATATGTAAATGCCTATATTATCTCAATTTTTTCAATTGTCAAATGGTCTGTAGGGACATGGCACTGCTCTGTCCGTCTGTGTTACCCTCAACTTACCTCATGTTGTTTTCAGAAGGAAAATCCCCATGAATGCCCATTTGACTTGCCGCAACTGTGACCATACGCCCGCGCCGCTGGATTGGCGTTGTACCAACTGCGGGGCGGCGCTTGAGTTGAGCGACGAGCCGCCGTTCGACGCCTCGCTCATCCGTCGTGATGATTGGACGATGTGGCGCTATGCCGACATGCTCCCCGTCCAGAAGCGCGTGACGTTGGGCGCGGGCGGGACTCCGTTGGTACAGAGCGAATGGGATGGACAGCCGGTCTGGGCGAAATTGGACACCACCAACCCGACGGGCAGTTATAAAGACCGGGGCGTCGAGACGTTGATGAGCTATCTGAGCGCACAAGGCGTGACCGAAGTCGCCGCCGATTCGTCCGGCAACGCGGGCGCGTCGATTGCGATGTATGCCGCCGCCGCTGGGATTCGGGCGCGCGTGTTCACGCCAGCCAGCGCACCGTTAGGCAAAAAACGCGCCATCGCCGCCGGTGCGGAGTTGGTCGAAATCACCGGCACACGCGCCGATGTCACGACGGCCTGTATGGGGGTGGTTGAGGCGGGCGCGGCGTATGCGACTCATGCGTGGAATCCATTTTTCATCGTCGGGCAGCAAACCCTCGCGTGGGAAATCTGGGAGCAGTTGGGCGGTGCGCCGTCTGCTGTGGTCATGCCCGTCGGTCAAGGATTACTTCTGCTGGGAGTCGCACGCGGATTCCGAGCGCTGTATGCCGCCGGATTGATTGACCGACTGCCACGCCTATACGCGGTGCAATCCGCCGCCTGTGACCCGGTGGTGCGTGGGATGGAAGCGGGGACGGATGAGCCGATTCCGGTTGCACCGGGGACGACCAGCGCGGACGGGGTGGTGATTGGGAGTCCGGTGCGCGGAGGGCAAGTCTTGGCCGCCATCCGTGAATCAGACGGCGAGGCGTTCCGGTGTAGCGAGGCGGAAATTATCGAAGCGCGTACCCGTCTGGCGCGGCACGGTCTGTATGCTGAACCGACCAGCGCCCTGACCGCTGCCGCTTTGCCGCACGTCCGCGCTCATCTGGGGGATGAATCCGGCAAGATTGTGATTGTCTTGACCGGTCACGGCTTGAAAGCGCAGTAGGTTAGGGGCTGAGGTTCGGCAACTCCCCCACCAGTCGCACCGTCTCGACGCTGACGGTGGTCACGCGCTTGACCAACTCGACGATATATTAAAAATACAACGACCCCCAAAGTCATGTAAAATAGTGATCATCAGCGCATAAGGCATGTCGTCATGAGCGCACTTGAACGCGAGATTATAGAGAAATTTCGTAACTACTCAGCCATTATTTCTTCCCTCAATTTGATGGTGTAGAGCGTCAAATTGGCTGATTCGTGAGGAAGTTCTCCCCTCAGATGATTGGGCTGAGTACCGGTCAAAATCCCGTTTTCCCCTCAAATAGGGGCTGAGTAGTTACGAAATGATTTGCTATTGAGGAAGGCTTGCTTCTCGCTGAATCCGGTCAGCGTGCGGGCGGCGTTTTCGCTGGCCTTATAGAAAAAGTCGAGTCTGCCCAAGAAGTCGGCCTTATTAAAATGCCGACTGGTCAGCGCGTCGATAACTTTTTCGACCTCAATCGCAATCACGTTGCGCTGGGTGAATTCCGGCATATCGAACACCGTGCGGATGATGCGCTCGGTCAGCAAATGTTGAATCAGCATCTCATCGACTTCAAACGAGGTCAAGACCGGGTTGAGCGCCTCTTTGACCACGCGCATAAAGTCATCAAAGGCGGCCTGAGATTTACGATTTTCTTTGTGCGCTTGCGCGATGATGTCGCGCAATTGTTGGGCGTGTTCTGGCACGCGCTCGTTAAAAATCCGCACCGCGTCGTTAAAGCCGTCGATGGCCGGTTCGGTATGGCTGAAAAATAAGGTCAGCAGTTGGGCGACTTCGCTGGGGGCGGTCAGGTTATACGCGCCGATGCGCCGCTT
>DAOTTP010000334.1:0-9711 GCA_034437835.1 Anaerolineae bacterium
CCGATTGGCGTCACCGTCCTAAGCTACCAGCGCGACAGCGATTTCAGCTTCCCGATTGACACGGTGCAAGGCTTGTATACGCCGGATATTACCTTCACCGAGACCTTCTTCCGCAACCTGTATCCGGCATTGGATGGTGAAGTTATCCCATTCACCTATGATGTGACCGGCCTCGTCAGCTTGCCGGAAATCATGACCATCTATCACCAGAACAATGACCCGGATAGCCGCGTCCAGATCACCAGCCTCGCTGAGATCACAGGCACGAGCTTCAACTTGGTCAGCCCAGCGGATGACTCATTGTTCCGTGACAGCGCTGACATCACCGTAGCGACATGGAGCGAACTGACCGGCGCGACTACCTACACCTTCACGCTGACCCAAATCTCAAGCAACACCGGCCTCACCGAAACCCGCGCTTCGGGCGACCAGACGGTTGTCACCGGCACGGCTATCGCTGACAGCGACCAAATCACCTGCGCCGCAGCGGTCTGCACGATTGACCTTAGCGTTTACACCTTAAGTGACGGCGTATATAGCTGGGCAGTGTCGGCGGGTGAAGATCCGTTTGAAGTCGAAGCCAGCAACAACTCCTACGGCTTCACCGTAGAAACCGATGTGGTGACTGGCATTGACCTGCTCCTCAACGGCGGCTTTGAAACCGCAGGCGTGACCGCTAACAAGGCTCTGGACTGGGCTGGCACGGGCGTCCGCAAGACCACCCCGTTGACCGCCCCGCAAGCTGGCCTCGCCTTCATGCAAGTGCCGGACAACAAGCAAGTTAAGCAGACCTTGACCGTCGCTAACCAACCGATCCTGTCATTCTTGATCGCTGGTGATGCGCTGGACTTGGACTTCTTTACCAAGCAAGGTAAGGGTAAGTTGGCGAAAATCACCATCACTTACGCCGACGCCACCATCGAGAAATGCACCATCCCTGTCGTCGTGAATTCGGCTCCGGGCAATGACTGGGAAGCAGAAGGCTTTAATACCTGCGTATTGAATAGCGCTGTGACCAAAATCGTCGTCCAATTGAAGCACTCCGGTGGCACACAAACCGCCCCCACCAGCTTCGATAGTGTGACGTTGACACTGGTGACTGCCGCCCCACGTAGCGACACCCGTGGCGGCGCACTACCGCTTCCGGCAGCGCCCGATGGCTTCCGTGGCAATAACTAGTTAATGGGGTATGCGTCAGAGCATGGTTCGCCATGCTCTGACCATCTTCCTAATTAAGCCTTACACAAAAACACCCTGCCTATCTCATCGGCGGGGTGTTTTTTTAGAGGCCGTTTGAATATTCCCCTCACCCTGTTCACCTAGCGTTGAACCGTCCCTCTCCCACAAGGGGCGAGGGACAAAAACGCCGAAAAAGTCCCCCTCGCCACCCTGTGGGAGAGAGGGATTTAGGGGGTGAGGGGATAACGATTGAATATTCAAACAGCTTCTTAGTTCTTAACGGTTATGTGTTACACTCTACATTATGACGTTGTAGTATTGTTATACTGCTGTTTTGCCCCTTGCTGGAGGATACCCTTTATTCATGATGGATGGATTATCCTCATCACAGGCTCGCCCATCGTTGGCTGCCCATCGCACGGTTGCCCGTAATCTGCCGGACACCACCGTGCTGATGTTTGATCGCGACTTGCGCTACCTATTGGCGGAAGGCGAGGCATTGCCGATTCTAGGGTTTAGTACCAACCGCGTGATTGGCTATACCCTGCGAGAAGCCCTGCCTGCGCAAGAGGCCAATTTATTTGAGCCGCGTTACCGCGCCGCCCTCGCGGGGCTAGACTCACGGATACCTCGACAGTATGGCGGGTCGATTTATGACATCCGAATCCACCCCGCCCGTGATGACGACGGCGTGATTTTCGCGGGGATGGTCATCTGTCAAGATGTCAGCATCCAACACCAAACCATCGCCAATCTGCACGAGAGCGAGCGTCGTAACCGAATCCTTTTGGAAACCATGCCCGATTATATGGTCGTCCTAGACCGTGACGGCGGGGTGATTGACCAATCGCCATCATCTCTGGAGCGCTTCGGGATGCCCGACGTACAGGCCGGGGTCAATCTACGCGATGTCGGGCTGCCCAACCCGCTGGTGCGCCAGATGTTCGGCCTGATTGAGGATACGCTCAAGGCTGGGACGCTACAAAGCGTGGTCGTGCAGACCAATCACTTCGAGCCGAACGGAATGTATGAACTGCGCGGCGTCTGCCTCAACGATAAACAGGTCATGATTATGGTGAGGGCGCTGACTGCGCTCTACTTCGCCCGGAATGCCTTGCAAAACCGCATGGATGAGCTTATCGCCCTGCGTGAAATCGAGGCCAAGCTGGGCGATACGCTGGAGATTGACCGCGTGCTGGATGTCGGGTTCGAGGCGGCCATTTCCATCAGCGGGGCGAAAAACGGGTTGTTGGCGATGTTCAATGAGGGAAACCGACTGGACATCCACCGCGTCTTGGGCATAGACGATGTTGCCGCCCTCAAGATGATGATTGAGCGCGGTGTAGGCGTGACCGGGCGAGCGGTCAAGACCGGACAGCCCGAATTCACCGCTGATGTCAGCAAAGAACCGGCCTATCACTCGGTCATCTCCGATGTCATCTCACAAATCACCATCCCATTGTACGCTCATGGCCGCCGTATTGGACTGCTGCTGATTGACACCGATACGGCGGGGCGCTTCACAGAGGATACCTACCGCATCGTGCAAATCCTCGCTGGGCGTATCGCCGTCGCCCTAGATAACGCCCAACTCCATAATCAACTCCGGCGTCAACACGAGCAAATCAGCGAGTTGGAACGCCTCAAGACCGAGATGCTCAAGCTGGGCGCTCATGACCTACGCAATCCGTTGACCATCGTCTCGAACTACTTAAACATGCTTGAGACCCACGCCCGCAACGCGGGTCGGGACGAGATGTTTGAACCCATCCAAGAGATTGGCCTCGCGGCACAGCGTATCCGTTCCATCGCGGATGACATCCTCGACGCAGAGCGCGCAGAACTGATGCTGACCGGCATCTTGACTGAAGTGTTGAATTTCAACCCGACTCTGCTTGAGGCGGTCAAGGTCATGCGCCCTAGCGCCGACCTCAAGCGACATACCTATCAGATTAATTGGTCAAAAGAGGCCATGACCGGCAAAGGGGATAATTCCCTATTGGTGGCGGCGGCTTCTAACCTGATTTCCAACGCCATCAAATATACGCCAGAGGGTGGGGTCATCAGCGTTAATTTATCGCAGCATGATAGCCGGATGTATTTCGAGGTGGTCGATAACGGCTTTGGTATCCCCGCCAAATCTCAGGCTATGCTATTCGAGCCGATGCACCGCGCCAAAACCCGCGAAACCCGCGACATCGAAGGGACGGGTTTCGGCCTGTACCTCGTCAAATTGATTGTGCAGCGCCACGGCGGGGATGTGTTCTTCAGCAGCACCTACCATAAGGGCAGCACATTCGGTTTCTGGCTGCCGCTGACGGAATGACCGGATTCATCGGGCAGGGGCTAAAATTGACCGGTGGACTGATGCTGGTCTGTATGATGCTATTGGTAGTGGTACGCGGGCTGGGCGGACTCATCCACTCGCCGCAAATCACATTCGGGATTCAAGTCCAACGCCCTGATGACCCGACCACCTATAGCTCATCGCTGATGGCCTATGACCTCTGGACAGGGCAGACCTCCGCGATTCTGGCGGGCTTAGACTCGCTGCCAGTGGCGTGGAGTTGGTCGCCTGATGGCCGCATAGTGACGTATGTGCTGTTCAATCCAACGAATAACACCTATAGCGTTATCGCCTTTACGCCCCTCGGACGCTCTCAGCGGCTTTTGGCGGATAGATTACCCTTCGGCGCGCCGCCGGAATGGTCGCCCGATGGGACGCGGGTCGCGCTGGTGACACGAACGCAAGACGTTTGTCTATATACCGTCGCGCAGGCCGCCCCCGATTGCCTGAGCGTGATGCCCGCCAGTCAGCCCACATGGTCGCCAGATGGCGCGGACATCGGTTATTTATCGCGGCTACCGGGGGGCGGTATCTATCGCGTGAATATCGAGAGCCGCGCCGTCAGCGACATTCTGCCGAGCGTCCCGTATCTGAGTGGGCTACGCTGGTCGCCTACCGATGCGCGACTCGTGTTCTCGCGCCAAAACGCCCCCGGCGAGCCACGCCATCTCGCGCTCATCAATGCAGACGGCACGGGGTTTGAGCAACTTGACGACAGCGCAGCCAGCCAAGACCAGCCGCGCTGGTCGCCGGATGGGGCGGAAATCGCCTACAACTATTTTCCGGCCTCGTTCCGTTCGCCGGACATTTATATTTTGCGCGTCGATGACGGGATTTCTCGCCCGGTAGCGACTCACAGTCTGATTGATGCTGACCCGCACTGGTCGCCAGACGGAAAATCGCTGTCATTCGTCACAGACCGTTACGACGGGCGGCCTCGACTCCAGATTGTGCCAGTCCCCGCGCTTGACGACCCAGAACCTATCCCTAGCGAGGGCGTCGCCATGCACCTTTATTCGTATGACTGGCGACCATGACAAAAATATAGGTAAGATTAGAGGGCGTCATCACAACTCTCCTCAGTTTTTCTCTGAAACTCGATACTTTGGTTGTTTCTCAGGACTCAAACAATTCTTGCCAACCGCTAACGACTTGCGCGTAAATATTTTCCAGTGAGTCGGGGATGACTCGAGTCCCGCCGATGGCGGTCATGAAATTAACATCGCCCGCCCAACGCGGCACGATATGAAAATGATAATGCGCCGCGATTCCCGCCCCAGCCGCCGCGCCGAGATTCACGCCCAGATTAAACCCCATCGGGTTATAGACATGCCGCAACACTTTAAGCGCCTTGTTGACGGTCAACATGATGTCGGTCAACACCTCGGCGGGGAGGTCTTCTTGCGTGCTGACATGCTGATACGGAATCACCATCATGTGCGCGGTAGCATACGGGAACAAATTCAAGATGACATATACCGATTCAGAACGCGCCACAATCAAATCGCGAGCATCGGAGTCCGACGTCCTGTGCTGTTTATCGCAAAAGACGCACGTCCCGTCTTTGGCCTTTGCCTCGCCAGTGATGTATTTTTTGCGCCACGGGGTGAACCAGCGAATCATGTTTGCCTCTGCACATTTATTGTGCAAGTCACCTAATTATAATGGGGGGAAAAATACAATTAAACATGTGAAGCGGACGCCCCACGGGCGTCCGGTCATCCTACGCATCTGACTCGGCAGTGGGTTCCGGCGTCGCGGTCATGACCGGAGCAGCGCCGCAGGTAGCCATCACGTCCTGATAATCTACCAACAGGCTTCGCAGATTATCAACGCTGTTATAGGTGGTCGATTCGTTCTCAATCTCAAGCTGGAGGACTTGTATCCCCTGTTGCCAATAGCGCATGGCCGTCCCACAGTTGGCATTGGCTTGAATCTGGATTTGCCCCGCCCAGAAGTAATGATACGGGTTGGTTGACTCCAGTTCAATCGCCTGCTCAAACGCGATTCGGGCATCCTCAACTTGACCGAGATTGACCAGCACGCGCCCCAACTCATATTGGCAGAAAATATCATCTGGCACGGCGGTAGCACAGCGGCGCAGATAGGTTTCGGCCTCTTCACTGTTGCCGTTGTTACGCCACGCCCACACCCCTAATTGATAGAGGATGGCCGCGTTGTCTGGGTTGCGGTCTAGGATGTCCTTGAGCAATGCGGTGGCAGAGTCTAGGTCTTGGAAGGCCGCGACTTGCAGCCGTGCGAGGTTCAGGCCGATATGCGCCGCGCCGCCGCTGAGGTCATAGGCGTTTTGGAGTTCTTCGCGGGCGGATGGGAAATCATAGGCTGAGTCCCACAGATACATGCCGCGCACATAACGCGCCTCATAGCTATCTGGGTTTAATTCTAGCGCGGCTTCCAATTCGGTTTCGGCGCGGGTGACTTGACCATTGTCCAGATAGGATTCCGCGAGAAAAGCATGAGCGCGGGCGCTCTTGGGGTCAAGTTCTATAGCGCGTAACGCCGACACGATGCTGTCCGCATAGCGTCCGGCGCGGTTAAGCGCCATCGCCCGAATCGCCCATGCGTCTGAGGAAAACGGGCTGGCGGTGACGGTGTTTTCGGCGGCTTCCATCGCCTCACTTAGACGCCCCTGCATGATGAGGCCGAGCGTCAGGTAATAATGCGCCTTGAGCGTGTTGGGTAGCGCGTTGATGGAATCTTCGTATAGGCGCACGGCCTCTTGATAGGCGCCGGAACTCCACGCGACTTCGGCCAGTTCGACCTTATCACCGGGGTCTTCGGTGGCGGTGGCGGTGGGCGCGGAGATGGTCGAGACGGTATCGTTGACATTGGCCGACAGCGTGCCATAGGTGTTGCGGATGATGGGGATGACATCATTTTGGCGATATAGCACGATATAGGTCGCGCCCCCCACGAGGGTGAATAGGATGAGCAGGCCAATCAAACGACGGAATGAAATTCCACGGCGACGGCGACGCAGGCGAGGTTTTAGGTACATACAGGTTTCTAAGCTCCGGGTGTTGGTTCTGCGGTGGTTTCTGGGGCGGCGGGCGTCAAGTTTTGGGACAGTACCGGCGTCAGATTGAGGGGGACTTGTGCGGCAAGATTGCCGGGGCAGTCGCGTGCGACATGCTCTATGGCGAGGTTGATGTCGCTGAGGGTGGCTTCAACCCCGGTGCGGCTCTCGGCCATCTGGTGCGACTGCATCAGCATATCCCACGCGGTCTGGCACGCTTCGAGGCTCTCTTGTTCTTGCAAATACAGATAGTAATGAGTCAAGCCCAGCCGATACAGACATTCAATGTTGGTCGGGTCGTACTGTACGCACGCCTCGAACGGTGGCTGTGCGCCGCGAAAATCACGGTACGGCTCACTGTAGCGCATCATACCCAATTGAAGTTGCGCGACGGTATAGGTCGGGTCGGCGCGCACCGAATCCTCACACTGCGCCATCGCTTCGTTGAACTGCCCGATTTTGCGATAGGCGCGGCACAGCCGCAACATGGCGCGGGCGTTGCGCGGCTGCGCCCTCAATACGCTGGTATACAGGTCGATGGCCTCTTGGTCACGGTTGAGCGCCAGATATTGGAAGGCCAATTCCATCGCTACGCTGACATTGGATGGGTCGAGCGCGACAGCGATTTCAAGCTGTTCCGTCGCTTCATCATACGCGGCGGCATAATTCAGCGCGTAAGCATAAGCGCGTCGGGCGTCGGCGCTCTGTGAGTCACGGTCTACCGCGATTTCGGCATTTTCTAAGCCCGCAGCCAAGTTGCCTGTCAGGGTATAAGCACGCCCCAACATAGCGTACAGCGGCGCATACTGTCGGTCAACATTCAAGCCCGACAGCGCCACAGGAATCGCGCCGCTGCCGTCGCCTTGCCAGACCATCCCCCGCGCTTTGAGGGCGTAGCCGCGTGGGTCGAATCCATCTGCGGCGATGGCTTGGTCGCCCATCAGCACCACGTCGTCATAGCGTTCAAGGTCAATCAGCAGCAGGCCGTACTCGTTCATCAGGTCAACCGAGTCTGGGCGTAGCGCGATGGCGCGTTCATAAGCGGCGGCGGCGTTGGGGAAATCACCGCTGGATTGGCTTGCACGCGCTTGGGTCAGCCAATCAGACGCGCTGGCGGTGGGCGTTGGGGCTTGGCCGATCAAGTTTAGGGCGATTCCGCGCACGGTGTCACGTTGAGTCAGCCCGACAAATACCACCCCGGCGATGAACAGGAGCAAGATGAAGCGCATCGCACAGCCGCCTCCCCTGCGCTTGCGGCGGCGTGAGGAGGTATAAGACGGCTGCGAATAATCACGACGAATCTGCACGGTTAGAGGCCGCCGATAGGCGTGGGCGGGATGAGCGTGGGCGGCGGCAAGGTCGGGACGATGGCATCTCGGTAATCTGGGCAATTGGCCTTGACGTTACCAATCCCGATTTCAATTTGTCCGATGATGGAGCTTTCTTGTTCTTGAGTTGTCGCCATTTCCATCGCCTGATTTAAGACCGTCCATGCGTCGTCGCATTGCGCCAGCCAATAGTGCGCCAGCCCGCGATACATCCAACAGGCCACTTCCTCTGAACCGAGTTTGACGCAATGTTCAAACGTCTCAATTGAGCCTTCATAATTACGGCGAAGGTACTGCATCCGTCCCAATTCACGCCACGCAGGGGCGTAATCTGGTAGGATTTCGATGGCGAGGCTGCAATACGGTTCAGCCAGATTAAAGTTGGCGTTTTCGGCGGTAGAGTAGGTTTCGCAAATGCGAAGGTTGGCTTTGGCCGCATCGCCCGGTGACGGGTTAAGGTCGGTCAGGATGCGTTGATAAATCGCAATCGCCATTTTGGGTTGGTCAAGGCGGCTTTTATACTCGAAGGCCAATTGGAAGTACGGCCCCGGCAATTGTGGGCTGAGTGAGATCGAGGTCTCCAGATTTTCAATCGCCTCAACCGATTGCCCGACGAAAATCAACGCCCATGCGTAGGCACGATAGACGGTGGAATCGGCGGGGTCAAGTTCGATGGCTCGCCGACCCGCCGCTAACGCTTGGCTATAGCGGTAAATCCCAGTATTGGCGATGGCTTGGGCGGCATATAGCGGCGCGAAATTGGGGTCAAATTCCTCGCCTTGCAGCGCCAAGATGATGGCCGTGGTCGGGTCGGAATAGGCGAGGGCGTTGGCCTTTAGCGAGTATCCCCGCACGTCAAGCGGCGCGGCCACGATGGCGAGGTCGCCGATTTCAGCGGCGCGGGTCGATTGGTCGGCCTCAATCAGGACTTTGCCGTATTCGTACAAATAGGCGACGTTGTTGGGCTGTTGCGCGATGGCGCGTTCATAGGCGGTCAAGGCGACGGTCAAATCCCCGCGTGCGAAGGCGTTGGCGGCGTCGGTGGCCCATTGGGATGCAAACGGAGTCGGGGCGGGCGGGCGATTGAGCGCGGTCAGCACCATGACCTCGACCTGTGTGGGGTTATTCTGCACCCACCAATAAACGCCCAACATCAGGATGGTCGTCAGCAGCAGAATCGAACGTAACGGGCTGCGGCGTCTACGCCCGTGCATGTAATTCCGGGGGTCTTCACGGCGAATGATCATCAGTAAGCACCTCTCATCCTGCGAGTATACGGCGCTATGCCGCGCATTTCGAGTGGCGCTTGCCTGACGGTTTGGCGGCGCTTACGACTCGTTCAAGGTCATTTATTCGGTTGCTGATAATGATGAATATCATTCTCGCTGGCGTATGTTGCAGCCTCAACGCGATTGGTTACGGTCAATTTGTCCAGAATGAGGCTAATATGATTTCGCACGGTTTTATCGCTCAAGAATAAGGCTTGCGCGATGTCTGCGTTGCTCTTACCCGCGGCCAACAGACGCAGTACATCGACTTCGCGTGCGGTCAACATCCTAAACGGGTCGGGCTTGTTTTCCCCGTGGTGGCGCATCATCGCCAACACCCGCCGCGTCACAGCGGGGTCGAGCAACGCTGCCCCGTGACGTACCGCATCTAGCGCCTGCACTAATTCACCCGTTCCCACCTGTTTGAGGACATACCCCACAGCACCCGCTTTAATCGCTTCAGCAATCAACTCGTCATCGACGTATGAGGTCAACATAATCACTTGAATATGAGGCCAACGCTCAACGATGGTTTTACAAGCGGTGATTCCG